>JAUWLJ010000084.1 GCA_030613705.1 Chloroflexota bacterium | reverse complement strand
TGCTGGGTATTTTCTGCGGCGCATAAGATGTAATTTTAAGTCATTATTATCCTGCTAAAATTGCCTATATCTGGAAAATGAACCCTGCCACACAGCGGGTTTTGATACTCGTTAACCAGTACAAATGGACCACTGCAAGGTGAATAGGATATGTGTTATTCTATCTATGTCAGTACTGATTCAAATCAGGACTTATCTGACGGTAACGGTGAGCTGATTCACTTCCAGAAAGAAGCGATCGCAGAACCGTTTAATACGCTGCTCCGTCACGAAAACCAATGGTTCGTGGGATCAAAAAGTGTGTGCAGCTGCACATTCCGTCACCTTTCCAGCACTGAATTAGGATTCAGCGAACCGGTAGACTGGTTTGAAGAAGACGAAGATGAGATCGAGGCTACTTTATTGTTCATAAAAATCGTCCGCCGGTTAATTGACCAGGGGCATCAAGTGGATTGTATTGATTCCTGGTATGGCGTAACAAAAGAAGACATCACCGAGATGAAAGTGAATCTCAAAGATTTGGATGATGAACAATTTCGTTTCTTTGAGAACCGGCACTTTATTTTTAACAATGGCGATTGAGTGGCTCCGCTGAGGAGATTTCACAAAGCATTTTGATTTGTATGGGGGTGTGGTTTAAATGGGGGAATACGAGGATTGAGCGATATGATCCTCGTCTATAACTAACTTGTTAGGATACTGCTTGCTGATTTGTAAATTGATTGTAGGTAGAAATTAATATTTGCAGCGGAGATTGTCCCTATAATAAGATGTGCACCGATTTGTCCTATTAATCCCCAGAACGAGGTAATGCCCAATGAAGAAAACTCTATTCACCCCCATCGTATTTATTGCCCTCCTTCTCTTGCTGGTATCTGCGGGGTGCAGCCTTGGCGGCAGCTCTCCCGCTGAAGAGAGCGCGGATACACCAGCGCTAGAAGCTGCACCTACCGCCACCGAAATTCCAACCCTCCCTGCGGAGGAACCTGCTGCACAAGAGCCAACACCGCTGCCTCCCACGGAAGCTCCTGCTCCAACAGATATCCCACCAGAGGAATCTGAACAGCCAGAAGTGGAATTAAATCCCTGTTCGGACGAAATCTGCCTTGAAAATGGTTCCTTCTTCCTGTCTCGTCCTGTAGCTCCCCCCGGGCGCAATACTATCGATACTTCCTATCGCTTTGGCGATTACCGGCAGAGTACGCGGCTTGCCCACCGGGGGGTCGATTTCCTCAATTCAACGGGTACTTCTGTGGTGGCTGCCGCAGATGGTGTGGTGGTTGTGGCGGGAGATGATCTGAACATCCCCTATGGTCCCAGGGTGAATTATTACGGCAACCTGGTGATCCTGGAGCATGATTTGCCAGGCTACCCTGATCCTGTCTTCACCTTGTACAGCCAGCTATCAGAGGTCCTGGTAGAGGAGGGGGATGCGGTAGCGGTTGGACAAGAGATCGGTCTGGTGGGAATGTCAGGTGTCGTGCCTGGCAGCACCCTGCATTTTGAGGTGCGGGTTGGTGAAAACTCCTACCTGGAAGCCCGCAACCCCGAATTGTGGCTGGAACACCTTTCAAATGAAAAAGGCCAGGCTCTGGGCGCTCTGGCCGGGCGTGTGATCGATGACCAGGGGGTATACCTGCCGGTCGAGAATATCGTGATTGAGCAGCTGGCCGGTCCGGGGCTACCAGCGATCGACCAGTTCTACCTCACGACCTATGAGAAAAAAGAACTCAGGGGGCAAAGCCCCTGGTATGAAAGTTTTGCAATAAGTGATTTACCGCCCGGTGGATACCAAATCACCTTTATGCTCAATGGCTTGCAGCAAAAAGAGGTAGAGGTTGAGCCGGGGATGCTGACGCTGGTGACATTTCTGATCGAATAAGCTCCCTGATCAGTATTCCAGTGTTCAGTCACTCTCTATTATGTGATACAAGGAAGCGCTTGGATGAGCGCTTCTTTGATATCAGGTTGCCGGGGGATTTTTTCTATTACCGACGGGCGAAAATATCGTTTAAGCTGCTAATGCAATCACGTAGCCCACAAAGACATCGATCCCAGACGAACTGCCCCAATTCAGCATTTCATCTATGTGGGTCGCTTCTTGCTCCTTGCCGCTCACTAACCGATCAAGTGCCTCGATCAGGCGTTCATCGGCCAATCCAAGGGCCGCGCACTCGATCAGATTGGCGCTGAGAGTGGTTGTTTTACGATATGCGGCTTCAACAACCTGCTGGTTTAAACGATCCAGGTCCTGCCCATCGAAGATTAAATCTACCCAGCGGTTGAGGGCCAATAGGACTCCGCTGACAAGGTCATCGCCTGATGGGGTTAGTCCTGACCCGGAACCCAATAAACTGATCAGAGATGCGGATGATGGCAGGTGAGACGAGGAGATCATCTCCCTCTGCAAGTGGAGTATATCTGCGTGCAGGGTTGAAATATCTTCAGTATGAAGATGAGATCGGCTGGAGAAGTTCAGCAATCTGGGCAATATTCCTGCCAGACCAGCCCCCTTTTTATCAGCGATAATCTGTTTTGCGGAAGAAATTAACCGCTGTCGGCGTTCAGACTCTGGCAGTGGTGGCGCAGATGGAGGTTGTGGTTGCCACACTAGCGGGTTTTGCACTGAAATCACCAGGTCGGCGTCTGGAAAGACGATTTGCCTCGCAGTAATCCGCAGCTTCATTTCCCTGCGTATGGGTAGGATTGAATCTCCACTCATTGGAAGATTGATCGTCAGCGGACCACGAAACGATTCGAAGGACAGGAAATTCAGCCATTTGTTTTCCGTCTTGATGAAAATCCCGCGCGAGGTCAGCCCAAGTACAGATCCACCCTGATCAGTGGCAAGAGAATCAAAAGCCAAATTCCCAATACTTTCAGCCTCGAAATGTCCCCGGTTGGATGTTGGCTTATGGTGAGCGCAGTTCATGATCTCTTTTGGAAGAAGTCCCTTCTGATAACAGGTTGATCAGGTTGGATTTGTGCCGTATTAACAATCCAGTTGAGTGAACAGATTTTACTTGATTATATATGGTCACTGGTGGATAATATTGTTATTGAAATTGTAGGCATCAGTGTATATAATTTAGTCTATGGACCAGCAGGGTAACGAGCAACGACTTTGATTAATACACCTTCAGGATTACTGCATGGTTGGAATTGTAGATCGACGTCTGAGGGGCAGCGGTGAAAGATGACTATCAGTTGTATCATCGATCCCGTCCTTTTGGATGGTTCAAATTATTGGTTGTGAGAATCGGCTGACATCGATAGTTAGGCTTGGAATTTCCGATCGATTGGAGGAATTTTATAACACTATGAATGCCTATCCAGGATTGCCGGAATTTGATTATTTAAAACCTGAGACATATGCCGAGGCATCCGAGTTCTTAGTCACTCACGCTGGGGAAGCGCGGCCTTTCATTGGGGGCACTGATCTCTTTGTACAGATGCGAGATCGGGTATTAAGACCGAAATACCTGGTGGATGTCAAGGGATTAGAGGGGATGGATGAAATCTCATTCGATAACTCGGGTGGGTTGACGATCGGTGCAGGGGTAAATATGAACCGGCTGATCGCGGCACCTGAAGTGGCTGAACATTACCAGATTTTAGCTGAAGCTGCCCAGAGTGTTGCCAGCTACCAGTTGAGAACCCGGGCTACCATAGTGGGAAATATCTGCAACGCTTCACCTGCAGGAGATACGATCGGTGCATCTCTCCTATTGGATGGAATGCTCAACATTTACGGTGGGCAAGGCATGCGCCAGGAAGCGCTGAGCACTTTCTTCCTCGGTCCTGGTGAGACGATCTTGCAGACCGGGGATATTGTCACCTCGATCTGGTTCCCGCGGCCCCCTGATGGTGTAAAGGGCAAATACATCAAGTTGGGGCGCAACAAGCTCAGCGATCTGTCAATAGTTGGGGTGACAGCTGTGGGCTACCCAGATGCAGATACTGTGTCTGGCACCCATTTTAAGCTGGCATTGGCCTCGGTGGCGCCTGTGCCGCTGGTGGTGGAGAAAGTGGGTGAAATCCTGGGAGTAACACCGGTTACTGAAGAGACACTCAAGGATGCGGCAGAAGCAGCGATGGAGGCTTGTACACCCATCGATGATGTGCGCGGCAGTGCCCGCTACCGAAAATTGATGGTGCGAAATCTGTCTCTCAATGCATTGAAAGATGTTTGGCACCAACTCAGCCTGTTGAATGCTTGACCTTATTAATATTGGGATTGACTAATCCTGGAGGATCACATGGGTTTTCATCGAATCAACCTCACAGTCAATGGTGAGATGGAACAAGTGGATGTCACAGGGTACATGACCCTGCTGGACATGCTGCGTGAGAAATTGGTGTTAACTGGTACGAAGAATGGTTGCGCAGCAGGAGAATGCGGTGCCTGCACTGTCATGATGAATGGTGAGCCAGTCAACAGCTGCCTGGTTTTGGCGGTTGAATGTGATCAGGCGCTGATCGTCACCGTTGAGGGATTAGCTCGCGATACGCAGCTCGATCCAATCCAAAAAGCTATCATGGATGCTGGAGGGGTTCAATGCGGCTATTGTACGCCCGGGGTTTTGATCGCCTCCCGGGCATTGCTCGATCGCAATCCCGATCCAAGTGAGAGTGAAATTCGGGCTGCGTTAGTCGGTAATTTGTGCCGCTGCACAGGATATATACGCATTATCGAGGGTGTTCAAGAAGCTGCAAAGATGTGAGAGGAGAAGACTAATGGTAGTTAGTGAGACGAAACCCAATCCAGTTGGTGAGAGCAAGCCCCGTCTGGATGCCCGTGAGAAGGTGACAGGTGCGGCGATCTTCGGCGATGATATCCAATTCGGTAACGCTTTGCTGCATGCACGCATCTTGCGCAGCCCGCACCCGCATGCCCGCATCATATCGATCGATACCCGTCAAGCGGAAGCGCTCCCAGGGGTCAAGGCAGTTGTTACCGGTAAAGGATTCCCTGGATATATCGGTCTCTATTTATTGGATAGACATATCTTCTGCCGGGATAGGGTGCGCTATGTGGGCGATCCGGTGGCAGGCGTAGCGGCGATCAGCGAGGCGATTGCAGAAGACGCCCTCGAATTGATCGAAGTCGAGTATGAAATCTTAAAACCGGTTATCGATCCTGAATATGGGGTCAGTTCTGAAGCGACTTTGATCCATCCGGAATTGGATCAATATCAGGTGGCCAGCTTTATTTTGCCGCAGCCCAATTCGAATATTTCTAATTATTTCAAGATTCGTAAAGGAGATGTGGATAGCGCCTGGGATAATTGTGCGGCAATCGTGGAACGCAAGTACCGCATACCGCATATCCAGCATGTCCCAATTGAGCCGCATGTGGCGGTTGCCCAGGTGGATGCTTCCGGTGGAATTACACTTTGGGGCAGTTCGCAATCACCGTTCGCCCAACGAAATCTTATTGCCCAGGCCTTGGGTATCTCCCAAAGTGATATGCGAGTCATCGCACCCTATGTAGGGGGCGGCTTTGGCAGTAAGGCCGGTGTCAGCATGGAATCTCTGGCAGTCGCCATCGCCACGAAAGTTAAGGGTCGTCCTGTAAAACTGCTCCTGACCCGGGAAGAAGAATTCTTCACCGCTTTTGTTCGCCAGGGTTTGATCGCCTATTTCAAAATGGGTTGTGATGGTGATGGCAACCTGTTAGCGATGGAAAACAAGTTCTACTGGGATTCCGGGGCTTATACAGAGTACGGGGTCAACATCACCCGGGCCAGCGGCTACAGCAGCTCTGGCCCTTACGAGGTCCCTAATGTAAAAACAGATAGTTATTGTGTATATACCAACCATCCAGTTGGAGGCCCAATGCGCGGCGTTGGAATGCCTGAAATGCACGCCGGGCTGGAGCAGTGTATCGATGAGCTGGCTCAACAGATAGGGATGGACCAGGTCGAATTCAGAAGGATTAATTGTGTAAAAGAAGGTAGTATTTTAGTTACGGGGGGTAAAATGCACCCTACCGGATTGTTACAATGTTTGGAGAAGACAGCCGAGGCGATCGGTTGGGGGCATAAAGCCGAAGCGAGCGCGGCCAACAAACGGCGGGGCAAGGGCTTGGCCTTGATGTGGAAAGCTCCCGCCATGCCTCCAAATGCAGGATCGAGCGCCTGGGTAGAATTGGCGGAAGATGGCCGGGTGACGGTGGGTGTGGGTGGTCAAGACCTTGGTCAGGGATCGTTCACGGTGGCTGCTCAGATGGCTGCCGCAGCATTAGGTGTGCCCTATGAGTGGGTGCGTGTGGCCACACCGCTGGACACTCGCTACAGTCCCTATGAATGGCAAACTGTGGCCAGCCGGCTCACCTGGAGTATGGGCAATGCAGTGGTTAATGCAGCCAAAGATGCCCGCCAGCAGATCCTTGAAATGACGGCTGAAGCCTGGGATGAGGACCTGGAAAATCTCGATATTCTCAACGGGATGGTGGTTTCATACAAGAGTGAACGTGAAATACCGCTCGAAAACATCGTCATCTATGGGCTGCCGAAAGCGGATGACCAGGGCTGGATCGGGGGACCGGTCATCGGGCGGGGTAAGTTCATGCCTGATTACGTGACCGGTCTGGACCCGGAAACCGGGCAGGGTGAACGGGCAGTGGTTCACTACACCACCGGGGCGCAGGCTGTCGAGTTGGAAGTCGACCTGGATACCGGCCAGATCGAAATCCTGCGCGGAGCAGCAGCCTTTGATGTCGGGAAGGCCATCAATCCTGAACTGGTTCGGGCCCAGATTGAAGGTGGCTTCGTCCAGGGGATGAGCTCGGCCTTGTTTGAAAGTTTGAATTTGAAAGATGGGTACGTTCAGAATCCGAGCTTTGTTGATTACCGGATTGCCACCTCAAGCGATGTCCCGGGTGGTATTCAATCTATAATCGTCGAGGTCCCCCAGGATGATGGTCCCTGGGGTGCCCGGGGTGTAGGGGAGCATTCGATGGTGCCCACCATCCCGGCAATTGCCAACGCGATTTATGATGCGGTCGGAGTGCGCTTCGATGGCCCGCCCTTTACCGCAGAAAAAGTGTACCTGACGATGCTTGAAGCCGGGATCGTGAAATAAGCGTAAAAGAAATTTAACAGAAGGCAGGAATTAATCTTAACCCCAAGGAGACGACTTCATGAAGACAATTGATTTAACCATCCCTCTCGGGATTGGAACTCCCCCATGGCCGACTTACGAACCACTCCAGGTGAAATATTTCAAACGCCTGGCTCCAAATGGTGCCAATGGACAGATAGTGACCCATTCGAATCATATCGGAACACATTTGGATGGCGAAGTCCATTTCTATTCCCCAGGCATAGATATAGCTCAATTGGAGATGAACTTCCTGGTCAATGATGGGGTTGTTGTCGATCTGAGCGATGCTGTTGGAGATTACGAGGTCTATACCAGCCAGATGGTCGAAGATCGAGTGGAGGTAAAAGAAGGGGATATTCTCATCATCCATACTGGATACCATCATTTCGGATGGGATCACTATACCGCTGATGAAATCCGTTATATGGTCAAACACCCAGGACCCGATCGTGAATTTGCTGATTGGGCCAAGGCGAAGAAGCTCAGCTGGATCGGTGTGGACTGCGGCAGCGCCGATCACCCCATGAACACGATCATTCGGGATTGGATGCCGCGTCAGGCACGCCAGGCTGAGCAGGTTTTTATAGACAAGTATGGCAAGAGCTTAGCCGAGTTTTATGATGATTCAAAGTACCAGCTGATGCATCTCGATCTGTTCCCCTATGGCATCATTCATGCTGAATGTGTGGGCGGGGATATTGATCTGCTGTTAAACCAGCGGGCCACGATCGGCTTCTTCCCCTGGAGATTTGTGGATGGGGAAGCCAGCATCGGACGGTG
>JAUWLJ010000324.1 GCA_030613705.1 Chloroflexota bacterium | reverse complement strand
GGGCTGTTTACCTGCTCTACTGTCTTTATTCGTCATGGAGGCATCTGTCATAGCAAGAATGGTTTCAGCAGATAGCACTCAAGATCAACAATTATGGATGAGCATACCCGATTAGAAATTGCCGTCGCACACCTGGAATCCCAGCGGGAGAACCTGGGCGATGCTGTGGTGGATGCCGCCCTGATACCCTTGCAAGGTAAACTCGCCGAGCTCGAGTCACAGGGCGATTTTCCCATTCAGCAGCGTAAGCAGGTCACCATCCTATTCACCGACACCGTAGGCTCAACCAGGGTCGCATCTCACCTCGACCCAGAGGACACCCGCGATATTTTCGACAACGCCCTGCCGCGCCTGGCCCAGCCAATAGGAGAACACAACGGGCGTGTGCCCCGCTTCAAGGGCGATGGCTTCAAAGCTGTCTTCCGATCCCCGCAAGCGCACGAGAATGAGCCTCAACAGGCCGGGCGTGCAGGTCTGGGAATTCTAGAGGTAGCTAAAGAGCTGGCTGGTGAGCTTCAGGCAGCATGGCAGATTCAAAATTTCCAGATGCGGGTTGGCGTTAATACCGGACTAGTTGCTGTAGGTGGGACCACTGAGGCAGAAGATACCATCATGGGCAGCACGGTAAACCTGGCTAAGCGCATCGAAAGCGCGGCACCACCGGGTGGAATACTGATCTCACACAACACCTACCGACATGTGCGCGGTATCTTCGATGTCCATCAATTAGAACCAATCATCGCCAAGGGTTTTGATCAGCCAATTCCTGTCTACCTTGTAAGACGCCCGAAGGCCCGCTCCTTGCGGATTTATCTGCGCGGTGTGGAAGGCATCGAAACGCGCATGGTTGGTCGCGATTCGGAACTGAAACTACTCCAGGATGCCTTGCGCAAGACGATCGATGAGGGTCAAGGACAGGTGATCACTACAGCTGGTGAGGCGGGCATGGGAAAATCGCGCTTGATCTACGAGTTTGATAAATGGCTCGAGCTATTCCCACCGCCAGCTGCACGTATCTTTCAGGGCCGCGGCCGGTCAGACTCTCAAGAACAGCCTTATGCCATGCTGCGGGAAATGTTCGCTTTCCGCTTCGAGATCCTGGATAGCGACCCGAATAAGGTTGTCCTCCAGAAACTTGAAGCCGGATTCGGTGAGATCTTCGGTTCCGGTGAAACAGGTCAGAGGCGCGCCCATTTAATCGGCCAGCTGCTCGGTTTCGATTGCAGCCACAGCCCATATTTAAAAGGGGTGCTCGATGATCCCAAACAGCTGCGGGAACTCGCCACAGATTTTCTGATTGAATACTTTACTGGTTTGACTGTAGCGAATCCGGCAGTTCTTTACCTGGAAGACATGCATTGGGTCGATGATAGCTCCCTCGATCTGATCATGCAGCTCGCCCAGCAAACTCCAAGAACACGATTATTAATCCTCTGCCTGGCACGAAAGACTTTCTTCGAACGGTATCCTTCCTGGGGTGAGGAGGGTGATTTCCACACCCGGCAAAATTTACAGCCTCTATCCATGGATAAAAGCCGCCAGCTGGTAGATGAAATCCTGCAAAAAGTCGAACAGATCCCCGAACCATTGCGGGCAATGGTCGTCAGAAACGCAGAGGGTAATCCCTTCTACATCGAAGAATTGATCAAGATGCTGATCGAAACCGGGGTGATCGTAAAGGGGGACGAATTCTGGTGGGTGAAACAAGAACGCCTGACTCAGGTTGAAGTACCCCCCACTCTGACAGGTGTGCTGCAAGCCAGGTTGGACAGCCTGCCAGCATTTGAACGGCGTGTTTTGCAGCTGGCCGCAGTGATCGGCAAGGAATTTTGGGATGGCGCTCTAAAACAGGTTAGTGAAGCCTCTGGATTCTTTGAAGAAGACGATCTCACTGTCCGGAGGAAGGAAAGTTTGGCATCTTTGCGGGGACGCGAGCTGATCTATGGTCGGGATGAATCCGCCTTCTCGGGTTCCCTTGAATACAGCTTCAAACATATCCTATTTAGGGATGTTACTTATGAAACCATCCTCAAACGAGAAAGGCGAGTTTATCATAGTCTGAGCGCCGATTGGTTGGTTGAGGTAACCCAGCCAGGCGATCGATCGGAGGAATACGCGGCGGTGATCGCCGATCATTACCTGCTCGCTGAGCAGCCGAACCAGGCATCTGATTGGTTCTTCAGGGCTGGATTACGCGCCAGGTCTCAGGTAGCGATAAGGGAGGCTTGCAGCTACTTGACGCAAGCACTAGACTTACTGCCTCCAGATGACCTGGAAAACCGCTGGCGGGTGCTTATCGAGCGGGATGAAATATTAGGCATCCTGGGGGATATTGAAGGCCGGAAATCCGATGATCAAGCGCTCATCAATATTGCCCAGGACTTAAATGACGATAAAAAGTTAGCCCACGCATATTACCGGCTGGGTTTTTTCTATAACTCACGAGGTCAATATAAAAACGAGTTGGAATCCTACGAAAAAGCGCTATCTGCTGCTCGGAAAGCTGACGACCGGCAAGTAGAAACCTTAATTCTCGGCTTGAAAGTCGTCTGCCTGACCTTTCTGGGTGAAATGGATGCGGCAAATGAAACTGCGGAGATTGTTCTCACTTACGCCCGAGAATTAAACGATGACCCAACTCTCGCCAAGACGCTCGGAAACGTGTTCATTTATTACCAATCGGTGGATATATCTAAGGCAGTTGAACTGGTTGAAGAATCAATCGAATTGCTCGATCGTTTGGGTGAACATAACCTTAAAGCCACCAGCATGGTAAACCTGGGGTATATCTATACGCAAGCTGGTTATTATGAACTGGGAGAACAGACTTTTAAACGATCATTAGACTTATCCACTGATCTCGAGAATCCACGCCTGATTGCTTACAACCAGCTCAACCTTGGGCTGACCTACTTTCGCTTGAAAGATTATCAGACGGCACGAGAATATTTGGAGAAAACGCTGAAAGATACCCTGCAGATCAATGACACCTTTGCTCACGCAGCTTGCCAATCATATCTCGGT
>JAUWLJ010000285.1 GCA_030613705.1 Chloroflexota bacterium | reverse complement strand
TGCTGTAATACAACGTCAAGAAATTCAAACCAGCCAGATAGAATCGAATCTCGGTACTGAGGTTCTCGTTTTCAACTAGAACCTCAATTCCTTCATTCAAGGGCGGCAGCTTCACCACAGTCAGGTTTTCGTTCTCACTGGCGGTCAGGCTCAACCCTTTGAAGAGCATTCCCAGTATTGCTCCGAGAACTGCTCCCACAAAGCTCATCACGAGCATCCTGTAGAACAAAGGTTTTGGTTCACCTTCTTTGCGCAGATTATCGGTGATCGCTTCCGCAGGTCCGATCAAAATCGCACCCAGGAGGCAACATTAAAACTTGCCCCGATGACCGCCCCTCCGATCCCTCCTAAAACGACACCCGCAATGCCTGCCGAAAGGATTCGTTCGGTTTTGCTGGGTGGACGCCTGCGTTTCTTACCCTCCATTTGGAATTCCTCCTTGGCTGAATATATTTTGTTAAAGTTAATAAAATATCTTCTTGGGATAATTTCAATTTCGCAACAGAGCAATGATTGAGGATATGATAACCAAACCAGCACCAGTAGATGCGTCAATTGTTATGACGCATTATATCCGCATTAAATTGCAATGAATTCTTATCGATTGGAGATGAAGTTCTTTAGATGTTAAATCTTGCTGGGTTCATTTATAGTCAAACGCCTGGGTGAGGGGGGCACCCAGACGTTTGACTGTGATATATTACCTGAAATTGATACAGAAATCAAGGGTTGCTGAATTAATTAATAAATCTCTAAAGTTGCCCAGGAAAAGTATTAGAAATCTATGCCCAAGCCCCAACCGGGACTCGAACCCGGATCTCGGCTTTAGGAGAGCCTTGCTCTATCCATTGAGCTATTGGGGCAGGTGCGAAAATTATAGCATAGCGAGATTCAGAAGATAGCAAGACAACCCAGCCCGCATGGGATGTGGCGAATATAATGATTATACAGAAATTACTTGGTTGATTTAATCCAGGCTGCCAGTGGCGATGGCTTTTTTGACCTCTCCAATTGCGGTGGTGATCTGGATGTCCCTCGGGCAGGCTAGCGTACAGTTAAAGATCGTGTGGCAGCGATAAACACCAAATTGATCGTTGAGGATGTTCAGTCGTTCGGCAGCTGCCCGATCACGGCTGTCGAAAATGAAGCGGTGGGCATAGACTATCGCAGCTGGTCCAACATATTTGTCGTTAGCCCAATAGGATGGACAGGAAGTCGTACAGGCAGCACACAAGATACACTTCGTTGTGTCGTCAAAGCGTTCTCGCTCTTCCGGGCTTTGCAGGCGTTCTGTCACGGGTGGGGATTCATCATTGACCAGGTAAGGGATCATCGAGCGGAAGTGATCGAAGAATGGCTCCATATCCACGATCAGGTCTTTGATCACGCTTAAACCCAGGAGGGGTTCGATGGTGATTTTCGAAGATCCAATATCTTTCACCAGGACCTTGCATGCCAGATAATTCACCCCATTGATTCGCATAGCATCCGATCCACATACGCCGTGGGCGCAGGAACGCCGGAAAGAAAGAGTGCCGTCAATATATCCCTTGACATATTCCAAGAGATCCAACACCCTATCCGTGGGCTCAGCCTCTACTTCATAAGTCTCGTAGTGTGGTTTCTTGTCTTTTTCAGGGTTGTAGCGGAATATTTTTAATTTGACCTGCATCGACGTTATCCCTTTTCTACGAACATCATTTAGTAAACTCGTTCTTTGGGTTCAAATTTTGTGATGACAACAGGCTTATAGCGTAGCTCAATTTCTCCATCGCGCAGCCAGGCCAGGCTGTGTTTCATCCAATTCTTGTCATCCCGTTTCGGATAATCCTCTCGGGCATGTGCGCCCCTGCTCTCTTTGCGAGCTAAAGCAGTCACCGCAGTCACCTCTGCCAAATCGAGCAAATTGCCTAATTCCCAGGTTGCCAGCAGATCGGTGTTGAATATCTTGCCCTTATCATCCACACGAACGTGCTTGAAGCGCTCCTGCAGCTCCCGGACGGTCTCTAGTGCAGTTGTCATTCCTTCTTCGGTGCGGAAAACACCGACCAGATCGTTCATCACCTTCTTCATCTCTCCGCCGATGATCTCCGGCCTTTCATCGCCGGTGGTGTTCAACAAGCCATTCAGCTGTGCACGTGTGAAATCGGTAGGGTCATCCGGCAACGAGAGGAAATCAGTACCCTTTGCGCATTCAGCTGCCTTCAGTCCGGAATATTTCCCGAAAACCAGGATATCCAGGAGCGAGTTAGTGCCAAGTCGGTTAGCGCCATGGACCGATACACAAGCCACTTCACCGGCCGCGAATAAGCCTGGCATGATGGTGTTATTTTCGTCGATCAGCACCTCACCGTATTTGTTGGTTGGGATACCGCCCATGGCGTAATGAGCAGTAGGCTGCACTGGCATGGGTTGGGTAACCGGGTCAATGCCGATATAAGTCCGGCAGAAATCGACAATATCCGGTAATTTAGACAAGATCTCTTCAGCGGTGACAATATAAGGAGTGCCATCCGGTCGTTGGCGACCATCGCTGACCGCATACTTGTTAACCGTCTCGGGGCGGACGTCTAAGTACATATATCGATTACCGCCAATCCCCCGGCCGGCTTGCATCTCCAGGAACATGGCGCGGCTGATGACATCGCGTGAAGCCAGGTCTTTCGCGGTGGGCGCATATTCCTCCATGAAGCGATCGCCTTTGTCATTTAACAAAACGCCGCCCTCCCCACGTACTCCTTCTGTGATCAAAATACCTAAACGGTAAATACCTGTGGGATGAAATTGAAAGAACTCCATGTCTTCGGCAGGTATTCCCCGTCGCAGGGTGATAGCGACACCATCCCCAGAATAGGCGTAGGCATTGGAGGTGATCTCCCAAACGCGCCCATGCCCACCTGTAGCAAAGATTACCGACTTGGAATGGAAGACATGTAGCTCACCGGTTAACAATTCGACCGCCACAACACCCGCTGCAGATCCGTCGACCACTATCAGGTCGATGACCTGAAACTCGTCGTAGAAGTTTACATTGTTTTTGATGCACTGCTGGAAGAGAGTCTGCAGGATCATATGACCTGTGCGGTCAGCTGCGTAGCAAGCCCGGCGGACAGGCAGGCCTGTATCGTTGTTTGTGTGCCCACCGAATTGCCTTTGGGCGATCTTTCCCTCGGGAGTGCGGGAGAATGGTAGTCCCATGTGCTCCAATTCATAGACGGTGGCAATGGCCTTCGAGCACATGAACTCGATTTCTTCTTGATCGCCGAGATAATCGCTGCCTTTTACTGTATCGTAGATGTGCCATTCAGGATGGTCTTCCTCAGAATTGCCGAGGGCAGCTCCTACGCCACCTTGAGCAGTGCCGGTGTGAGAGCGAGTAGGGTAAAGTTTGCTGATTACCGCGGTATCAGCGTTTTTTGAGGCGTATAGGGCCGCCATCAATCCAGCTCCTCCCGCCCCAACAACGATGACTTCAAACTTATGGATGTTCATGAATTGATCCCTCAAACCTCATGGAAGAGATTAGGTGGTGAACCAGTCCGGAGCAAAGGAAATTGGACAAAGAAGCTCCACAATTATATTACAGAACCAGTAAAGGAGAACTAGAAATTGATAAGGGTCAAG
>JAUWLJ010000014.1 GCA_030613705.1 Chloroflexota bacterium | reverse complement strand
TAATAGTAATCAGGCAGCATAGCCCCCATATACCTGATCCGGTCCCAGGATCTCTCCAAAGCGCTCTCTTAGAGAAAGTCGGGCGGTGTAACACAGGTGACAGGCATCAGCAAAATCCTCCTTGAGTGGTAATTCGTAGGCACGTACCAGCTCCGCGGGGCCGCCTGACAATAATGGACCGCAGATCGGGTGTAGATCTGGATCGTACATGACGCAGATTTCCTTTAGTGGTCTCTCGAACAGGTTGCCGATACTGATTCCCTGGCAGATATGCAGGTTCCCTAACGGATCCAGATGGACACGCCCGGGTTCACGTAAATCTTCATAAGGGCATTCGTTGAATTCAGTCCATGGTTTCAATTGAGCCATTTCAACAAGTTTCTCAGCTGCCCGTCCGCGATACATCACTCCGGAATCATCTGGGGGCAGCTGGCCGATCGCAGGATCAGCGCTATCGCTACCCGGTTGGGCAATGCTGATGGTGCCTATGGGGATGCCAAGATCCTTCGCTGCCTGGCTGGCGTTCTTGGCTTGGCGGCTGAGCGTTTCATCATAATGAAACAGATCGCTGCTCACTGAGAGATCCTCCAGCAGACCAACGAAAGGCTTCAGCCATTCATGGGCGTCTTCCGGCGTGGTTGCCCAATAGCCATTGGATACGATCCCGACTTGGAATCCTTGATTGATGGCTGAACTTACTGCTTTGACCAGGATCGGGTAATAGAGAAATGGCTCTCCGCCCTCAAAATAAATCGATTTTATCGTGCCAACATCTTTGGCCTGGTTCAGCACATCCTCTAGCTGGCTCAAGGAAAATGTCCCTACTTGCCAGGGGCTACCCCAGACAAAACAGTGATCGCACTCAAAGTTGCACTGATAGGTCAGGAGTATATGCAGGCCAGTTAGTTCCATGTCAACCTTCCTTTGTGTAATGCTGAATCTCGTCGTCTACACCGGCATTTGGATTTAAACATCCAAAACAATGATGAGCAGTCCTGTCTGCCTTGAGGTTACTAAAAAATGATCTGCTTCGCAAGTGTCAAAAGTCAGGAATCGGATCACTCATGCTGCAGTGTGGTTAGCCTCAGTCATTCAATTTGCACTTTTCAAACTACAGAAAAAAGGGGTAAAATTGTCAAGATATAGTTCCCCGAGGAGGATATACTTAATTTATGAGTACTTTTTACATACCTAAGAGCGTCATGGTGATCGTTGCTCACCCGGATGACATTGAGTTTTCATGCGCAGGAACTGTTGCACGTTGGGTTCAAGGGGGAACAAAAGTCGCTTATGTTCTTTGCACCAGCGGAGAGGTTGGCATCGCTGAAGCCGGGATGACCAAGGATAAGGCTGTTGAAATTCGCGAAAAAGAACAGCTCGCCGCGGCTGAGATGGTTGGCGTGAAGGATGTCACATTTCTGAGAGAACCAGATGGCATGCTGCAGCCTACTTTAGAGTTGAGAAAAAAACTGGTGCGGGAGATTCGCCGTTTTAAACCAGAGATTGTTATCTGTGGAGATCCGACCATTGTCTGGGCTGGGGATACCTACATAAACCATCCCGACCATCGTGCGGCTGCCACGGTAGCCCTGGATGCCACCTTCCCGGCAGCAGGACAGCCAAACCTGTTTGAGGAACTGGGTGAGGAAGATATCACCGCGCATAAGCCACGCAAGGTTTATGTCACCGGTTGGGATGGGAGCGATTTGTTCGTCAATATCGAGAACACCATAGATGTCAAAATTGCTGCTTTGCGAGCTCACAAATCACAGATGAAGGATTGGGATCCAGAGGAGCGCATCAAGGAATGGGCAGCTGAACGCGGTCAGGGCAAAGAAATGGCTTATGCCGAAGGGTTTCGTGTGGTGACGTTGGTCAGTGATGAGGATTGGGAGAAGACCAACGGGCGTGTAATCCCCGCAGAGTCTTAACTCAGTAAACGCAAAAACGATAGGGCTCCAGAGTGAAAAAAGGAGCCCTTTTATTCTGCGAAGCAGAATACCCCCAGCAAGCTGCGGGGGTTCCAAGCATGTGGCAAAACCTGACCCAAAGGGGAAATTTCTGTAATGCCCCGTCTGCTTGCAGCGGGGATAAGAAATTTCAAGGTTTTGCTTCTTTACTGATCGTTCGCTATAGTTCTAAAAGAATTGCCGCCAATAACCCGGTACGTACTGGCAGGTCGGAGACCAGGATATGTTCGTGACTGGCATGTGCGCCATCGCCCATGGCGCCTAACCCATCTAAGGTCGCCACACCCAATGCAGCGGTGAAATTGCCATCACTACCTCCCCCAGTTGAACCCTCTTGTAGATCCAGCCCGAGCTTGGCTCCTATCTGTTGAACCTCGTGGAAAAGATCGGCGCTGGCTTCACTACGAATCATCGGTGGCCGATTGAAGCCTCCTTGAACTTCTAATTCCACTCCGGGTGATACGGGTTGTAAGCTTCCCATCGTATTTTCAATTCGTTTTGCTTCCTGTTGAGTCCAGGCGCGCACATCGATTATCGCTTCTGCACGAGCAGCGATCACGTTGCTGCGTGTTCCTCCCTTAATAACGCCAACATTAACAGTTGTACCTTGTTCATGATCAGCCAAATTTTGGAGATATAGGATCTGATGGGCAAGTTCATTGATCGCGCTGATCCCTAGTTCTGGTTGGCTGCCGGCATGGGCCGCGCGCCCTTTTACCTGCAGGATAAAGTTCCCAACACCCTTGCGGGCAGTCTTCAAAGCCCCCTCAGCTGTGGGTGGTTCCAGCACCAGGACATACTTGGATTGCAGAGCATGCTCTTCGATAATACCTCTTGAGGTCAGGCTGCCGATCTCTTCATCGGAAGTGAATAGAATAACGATCGGTCGCGGCAGCTGCAATCCAACCTCAGTGATCCCCCGCAAGGCAAATTCAGCCATTAGATGGCTGGCTTTCATATCATAAGCCCCCGGACCATAAGCCTTGTTGCCATCAACTCGGAAAGGCTGCTGCTCTATCGTTCCCAAGGGCCAGACGGTATCGTAATGGCATAAAAGCAAACCTGGTTTTTTCGAACTATTCTGTGGCGTTCGCAAGGTGGTTGCAAGTTGAGGGCCACTAGTCGGGTTGGGGATCAGGGTTATCTCAGCCCCCAAAGTTTCAAAACGGGCGGCTAACTTCTGGGCATAAGAATCTAAGGCTGGTTTATCTGTGCTGGGTGATTCGAGGTTAACCAGCTGCTCTAATGCCTCTAACATGCTGGACTGGTACCCCTTGATTTTAGTTTGCAATTTTTCAAGCGTCATTTTAACCATTCCTATGAAAATTATATCGTAGAGATCATGATCCGCAGAATGTTCTCTCCAGCAATTGCTGCTGTATGTCAGGGGTCCAGAATTTCAGCTGCCAACCTCAATAACCCCGTTGGAGATCGATCAGGTTTAGTGGATTATGTCCCTCCAGATAGCGGCTTAAGTTTTCCACAAACAGCGCAACTGCCCGCTGATTATAGTAGCGAGACACCCCGGCGATATGGGGGGTCAGGATCACATTGGGGAATTTCCAGATGGGATTATCTTCCGGGAGTGGTTCTTCAGGGTAAACATCAAGCGCTGCACCGTCGATCTGTCCTTCTTCCAAAGCAACGATTAAGTCGGCGTGCTCGATTATGCCTCCCCGAGAGACATCGATCAGGAAAGCAGTGGATTTCATCGCAGACAGCTGCTCAATGCCGATCAAATTTTTTGTGTCTTGGGTTAAAGGCACACATACCACCACAAAATCGCATTTTTTTAACATGGAGTTCAGGGCTTGAGCCGGGTAAAGCCGGTGAACATAATCACCTTCTGGGTCACCAGACCCTTCAATCATATACCCGGGATCAGCTGGGTACTTTGCATCATATTTCGTCGCCAAGACAGTCGCGCCAAATGCTTGCAACAGGTGGGCGACCTCACGCCCGATGCTGCCATACCCAACGATACCAATTGTGCTCTGATTCAATTCCACTGGTGAATAGATATCACCCCGGTCTGCAGGCCATTCCGCCCGTTTTTGATGATCGATAATGTCTGGCAAACGATGACCCAATGCCAGTGTCATTTCCAACACATATTCAGCGACTTGAGGGGCAGAGGCGCCGCTCATTGAAGAAGCGATCAAATCGGGTTTATCCAGGATCGGTGCATCCATAAAACGCTCATTACCCGCCCTGTGAAACTGGATCCATTTCAGGTTCGGAGCCAGGTCTGGTGTGGGAACAATTTTATGCGTATAAAGAATTTCAATATCCTGCCATACCTCCTCCGGTATGTCTTCCATCTTTTTTGCTTCAAGCGTGGTTATCACCAGGCGTGGCGAAACTGCTTCGATTTGGTCGAGCAATTCTGCAGAAAATTGAACTGTGATTAATACCTTTATCGATGATGTCATGTTGGTTATTTCTGAGTAAATGTGGGAAAAGTGTGGGATTTTGTGGGATAACTGTGGGATAAATATGGCATTGAACGAGTTCTTGCATCAAGACTTCAGGCAGTGTAACAAAGTCAGCTGCACTTGTCAAATATTAGATGGGAGTGCTAGTCCAAAGTAGTAGAATCCCCATTGTGCAAAGTTAAGATGTCGACTATTTAGATCTCCCTTAAATCACCTGAGCGTGATGTGCAGAATCAATATCCTCCCCGACCATTCGTGCCTGTTTATTCTAGGATAGAATAGCCTGATGGATCTCCACGCCCTTCAATCGATATTAGCTGACTTGCACCTTGGCTCAATGGCTTACTTTAATGTTCTGGACTCAACCAACGCCCAAGCAGAACGTTGGGTTGAAGATGGGGTGCCGCACCTTTCGCTAGTTGTAGCTGATGAACAGACTGCCGGTCGGGGACGGAGTGGACGTGCCTGGTTCACACCACGCGGAGCTGGTTTAGCCTTCAGCCTGATCTTGCGACCAGAGCAGATTGAATCAGCCTCTATACCCCGTCTAACAGGCTTAGGAGCACTGGCAGTGTGTGAAGTCTTGCAGAGGGAATATGATCTGCAAGCGCAGATCAAGTGGCCCAACGATGTACTTGTCGGCGGAAGGAAGCTAACCGGTGTACTGGTGGAAGCGGATTGGCAGGGAGATGAAATCCGGTCAGCTGTGCTGGGGATTGGCATCAATGTTGCACCCGATTCAGTACCCCCTGAGAGCGAAGCAGACTTTCCCGCAACATGTGTGGA
The DNA here is from genome assembly GCA_030613705.1 of Chloroflexota bacterium. Classification (GTDB taxonomy): domain Bacteria; phylum Chloroflexota; class Anaerolineae; order Anaerolineales; family UBA4823; genus PFL25. Next base: position 9,052 of record JAUWLJ010000014.1, on the reverse strand, counting down.
GACCGCTCTCGGCAGCCCAATAGACCGGTGGACACTCCTGAGGGAGGTGCTGAGGGTGTTGTTATCCAGGCTGATGGACATCGATCAGGATGAATTTCTCCAGGCTTGGGAAGGGAACCTGGTTTATCAGAGGGAGTGGGTTCAGCTGCTCAGAGAAGGATCTGAGCCAGTCATAGGACGTTTATTGGGTTTGAGGAGTGATGGCTCGCTGCGTATGGCACTCCCAAACGGAGAAGAAGTATTCTTCCAGGCTGGCGAAATCCATTTAAGGAAGTTTGACAGATCATAGAAATGGGTTAAACTATAATCGCTTAGGGTTCAAGGTCTACCCTTTCCCCGTATGACTGTAGTTCGGAGCATAGGTAGAATTGTCTTTCAGGAGACAGACCATGTTGGACGACTTTCGTAAAGAGGCAAATGCCTCCCCATATTTTGAAGATGAAACCACAGAGTACTTTGAGGAAGTTCCACCTGCCAGCCCACGGGGAAAACTCCTGGGCATGACTGCCGCGCAGCGCCTGCTGATCGCCATAATGCTCTTTATGATGACCTGCATAGTTGGCAGTCTCATGCTCTTGGTATTTGAGCGGGTTGTACCCTTCTAATCCCCTGGTTGATATCTTCTCCTGATTCAACCGTAATCAGCACTGTGGCCTGAGTGGGGAATTTTTTGGGTCTGATCAATTACTGAGTATCTAGGTAGCTATAAATTAATGTAAATTGCGGTCCAGGTGCTCAGATTGTCTGGACCGCAATTTATTAGTTATTCTTATCCCCGGCAGCATCCGGGGATTTCGCAGGAGGCGATCCTTTGTCCTCCTCCTGGCTGGCCCCTACCAGCTGTAAATCCGACTCGGCTATGCGAGCTAAGGAGGCTACGCTATCCCCTTCCTTGAGCTTGATCAGGCGCACACCTCGGGTTGCTCGCCCAGACTGCTTGACTTGCTTGACTTTAGTCCGCAGGACAACTGCATTGATCGAGATGATCGTCAGATCATCAGCCTCCTGAACCACCCGAGCTGCGGCAATCGTCCCGATACTTGAAATTGCTTTCTTGTTAATCGTGGAAATACCAAGCGTTGCCCGGGATTTGGCCGTGTACTGGCTCAATGGCGTGCGTTTTCCATATCCTTGGGTAGTAACCACCAGCAGGTCCCCGCCTTCCTCGACTATCTCCATACTGGTCACCCGATCATCACCTCTTAGCCTGATCCCGATCACGCCGGCTGCTGCCCGGCCAATGGGTCGGATTTGTTTTTCTGAGAACCGCAGCGCCTGTCCCTGCTCAGTGACCATTATGGCCTCACAATCACCATCGGTCAGCCTGACCCAACGCAACTCGTCGCCCTTAGCCAGATTAATGGCAATCAAACCCGAGGGGCGGACCGAGGCAAACTCCGAGAGCGGTATCCGCTTGACCTTACCGCGCCAGGTAGCCATCAGGCAGTATTCTGCCGCTTCAAATTTGGGCACAGCCACAGCTGCGGTGATGGTCTCACCTGGGTATAGCGCCAGTACATTTACAATCGGGATGCCGCGCGCAGTGCGTAAGGCATCGGGAATTTGGAAAGCCCTTTCGGAATAGACTTTGCCTTTATCTGAGAAGAAGAGAATAGTATCCAGCGTGCGCGCCGGGATCAAGATCAGCATCTCGTCTTCATCTTTCATCGCATGACCGCTGACACCCCGTCCGCCGCGTCCCTGGGCGCGGAAAGATTTCGCCGATACGCGCTTGATATAGCCCCGTTCGGTTATGGTGATCAAAACCGCTTCATCAGCCACCAGGTCTTCCTCATTGAATTCAACACTGGCTCCAACGGCGATCCGCGTCCGGCGTTCATCACCATAGGTCTCGGCGATCTCTGCCAGGTCGGTCTTGATCACATCCAGGATCTTTTTCGGACTGGCGAGCAGTTCTTCTAAGTTGGCGATTCGCTCAAGAACCTGGCGCTGTTCGTCTTCAATCTTCTGCTGTTCCAAGGCAACCAGGCGGCGCAGCTGCAGGTCAAGGATGGCGACTGATTGTTTTTCTGTAAGCGTAAAACGGCTCATCAACCGCTCTTTGGCAATATTGGCGTTCGGTGATTGGCGGATAGTCTGGATCACTTCGTCCAGGTGCTCCAGGGCAATTAACAATCCTTCCAGGATGTGTGCCCGGGCGCGAGATTTCTCCAGCTGGAACTGGGAGCGCCGCGTGATCACGTCCTGGCGGTGGTCAATAAAGTGACGTAGCGCCCGTTTGAGAGACAACAAGCGCGGTTCACCGTCCACCAGCGCCAGCATCTGAGCCCCATAAGTTGACTGCAAAGGGGTGTATTTATAGAGCAGGTTGAGCACTTTACGCGGCTGAGCAGTCCGTTTGAGCTCCACGATGATACTCATACCCCGGCGATCGGACTCGTCACGCAGATCAGAGATGTCATTCGTCCGACCTGAGCGAGCCAAATCCGCGATGCGCTCGATCAGTGTGTTTTTGTTGAGCTGGTAGGGAATCTCTGTGATCACGATCCGGAATCGCCCACCTTTCATCTCTTCGATCACCGCCATACCGCGCAACACGATGCGGCCGCGACCAGTGCTGTAAGCCTGCCGGATTCCACTATCACCGACAATAATTCCACCAGTCGGGAAATCCGGTCCTGGAAGATATTCAAGGAGGTCCTCGATGGAGATTTCGTCAATCCGATCAAATTTATCGATCATGTATGTTAATGCTGCGACGAGTTCTCCGAGGTTGTGCGGCGGGACATTGGTCGCCATGCCGACCGCGATCCCAGATGATCCGTTGAGCAGTAAATTGGGAGTCCGGGAGGGGAGTACGGTAGGTTCCTGCAAGGAGCCATCGAAGTTCTCGTTGAAATCGACGGTATTTTGCTCAATATCCAATAACATTTCCTCAGCCATGCGGGTTGTACGTGCCTCGGTGTAACGCATGGCGGCAGGCGCATCGCCGTCAATCGAACCAAAATTGCCTTGACCGTCAACCAGCAAGTAGCGCATGGAGAAATCCTGAGCCATGCGCGCCATGGCATCATAGACCGCACTATCGCCGTGGGGGTGGTATTTGCCCAGCACTTCGCCAACGATACGAGCTGATTTGCGGTAGGGAGTATTGGTGCGAATACCCATATCGTGCATGGCGTAGAGAATGCGCCGATGAACTGGTTTGAGCCCATCTCGGGCGTCAGGCAAGGCGCGCGCAACGATCACGCTCATGGCGTAATCCAGGTAAGCGGAGCGCATTTGTTCGTCTATGTCTACTTGGTGGACAGTCCCAATATCCATAACAACCTTTCGATTATCTGACTCTGATCCGTCTATGCAGGAAAGTAAAACTCGGCTGGTTAGAAGGAGTCAGCCCGGTTTAGAAAAGGGCAAAAAAGATGTGCACGCCACCCGCGCACACACCTCAATTATACCGCAGCAGAGCGTATTGCTGCTATTAATTTTCGCAGGATCGTGCTTTCGACGAGCCTGGAGGGTTAATTTAACCCATTGAGATACTCATCAATTGCAGTTGCTGCCTTACGCCCAGCGACCATTGCAGTCACTACAAGATCGGGTCCTGTAACTCCATCTCCGCCAGCGAAGACGCCGGGACGGCTGGTCGCGCCAGTATCTGGATCGGCAATAATCAGACCCCACTTATGAGTATCTAGTTCTGGCGTAGTCTCACCCACGATCGGGTCCGGCCAGTAGCCTAAGGCCAGTACAGCGGTATCGGCTTCTACGATGTAGTTGGTACCTTCAATTGGCATCGGTCGCCGACGCCCCGATTTGTCAGGCTCACCTAATTCCATCCGCAAACATTCAATTTTGGCCAGGCGACCATCTTCTCCAGCAATGAACTGTACCGGCTGGGTAAGGAACTCGTAATGGGCTCCTTCTTCTCGGGCTAGCTCGCGGTCATGAAGCCCTCCGGGCATTTCATATTCCGTCCGACGGTAGAGGCAGGTGACTTCTTTTGCTCCCAGGCGGAGCGCCGAACGCAGGCAATCGGAAGCGGTATCACCACCACCGATCACGGCAACTTTTTCACCCACCGCGGGGCGACCACGCATCTCTTCTGGCAGCAGCTGTTCATCGTCAAGACTGCAGCGAATCAAGAACTCAGTAGCCTGCATCACTCCCGGCAGATCCTCGCCAGGGACTTCCATCGGAGCATCCACACCAACGCCTACACCAATGAACACACCCTGATAACCATCAGACATTAAATCATCGATCGACTTGTCTTTGCCAATATATGTTTCTGGGACGAATTCCACACCAGCTCGCTCCAGATCGTTCCAGCGCCAAAATACAACCTGTTTCGGCAGCTTAAAGTTGGGAATTCCGTAAGTTAATAGACCTCCCGGGGCAGGTTTCGCGTCAAATATTGTCACGGAATGCCCTTGCTGGATGAGCTGCTCAGCGCAAGCCAGGCCAGCAGGTCCCGCACCGACAATGGCGACTTTTTTACCGCTCGGTTCACCAACGACGACATCAACCCCGACAGTCTGGCGTTCATAATCGCAGACAAAGACCTCTAATGGTCCAGTCAGAACTGCTTCGAAGGCTTTCAAGTGCGTGCAAGAACCCTGGCAGAGCTGCTCCTGTGGGCATACACGACCACACAACTCCGGCAAGGAGCTGGTCTGTCGGTATAACTGCGCCGCCTCCAGAAATTCGCCTTGCTCGATCAGCCACATCGCCGATGGGATATCGTTATGGGCCGGGCAAGCCTCTACACAGGGAGCAGGATCGGGACAATGAACGCAGCGGGCAGCTTCCATCTGGGCTTGCTCGGGAGTCATTGGGATGGCCACATCCTCAAAATCACAAACCCTCTCGGTGACAGGTCGGGTGGCAACCTCCAGGGATGGTGTACGAGCGCGCTTTTTACGGTCGATGGCGAGATACTCACTGGCTATTGCTGGCATACAGGACCTCCAATAAAAGTCAACCTCTAGATCAAATATAGATAATAACGACTATACTGGTTTAGTTTCAGTCGCGGATATCATTAATTTTAGTGACGATTGTCACAATACAGGGATCATATCCTCCGGTTGTGAGCTCAAATCAGCAGATGATTGATGAGAGAATAATTATTAGTTCTTTCTTGTTCTCCCTGATTTCAAAGATCAGTTAAAATATCTTTTACTGGTTTAATGATTGTCTCGTGCTCGATCTGACAGCTGCTTTCAATCTGGATTTGTCTCCACTGAATTATGAGAGGTTGCGATGAGTGATTGGGTGATAGAAGCGGAGGATCTGACTAAGATTTATCAAATGGGTGAGGTAGAGGTGCATGCTCTACGCGGTCTGACTTTACAGATCGAACGAGGTGAGATTGTCGCCATCATGGGTCCCTCTGGCTCTGGTAAGTCGACCTTGATGAATATCATTGGGTGTCTCGATCGACCGACATCAGGTAAGTATTTCCTTGATGGTGAACGGGTATCGGATCTGAATGACGATCAGTTAGCTTTGATTCGCAACCGGAAAGTTGGTTTTGTTTTCCAAACATTCAACCTCCTGCCCCGGGCGACCGCTCTGGCCAATGTCGAATTGCCGCTGCGCTATTCTGGAAAGGCGAGCCGGCGTAGAGAACGGGCAAAGGAAGCACTTGAATCTGTTGGTTTAGAGGACCGCATCCGACATCGCCCAAATGAACTATCAGGTGGGGAGCAGCAGCGAGTAGCCATCGCCCGGGCGTTGGTTAACGATCCCGCGATCATCCTGGCTGATGAGCCCACTGGTAATTTAGATTCCAGATCGGGTGAAGAGATCATGCAAATCTTGATCAGCCTAAACGAGGATCGGAAAACTACCTTGGTCATTGTTACCCACGATGCGGAGATCGCCGAGCACACCCAGCGAATAATACAAATAAGAGATGGTATTGTTGTGGAGGAAGGTGAATGAATCTTGTACAAACTTTTTGGGAAGCGCTGGAGAGCATTTCCGCCAATAAGATGCGTTCTGGTTTGACAGTGTTGGGGATCGTGATCGGGGTGGGTGCGGTAATCGCGATGATCTCCATCGGACGGGGAGCGGAGAACACGATCACCGGTTCAATTTCAGGTATCGGTACAAACCTGATATTTGTATTTCGCGGTGGTTCAGAGGAAGTTCGTAATCCTAAGCCAATTACATTCGGAGATGCGGAGGCGATTGCTGATCCCTTCCAAGCGCCTTCGGTGATGGCAGTGGCGCCCATGCTTCAAGGGCAGGTGAGAGTAACCTTTGGCGGGGAAACTGCCAACACCACCATCCAGGGGATCACCTCAGATTTCAGCACAGTCCGTAATCGAACGGTCACAGAGGGAGAATATATCAATGAGGCGCATATTTTGGGCAGAGCCTCGGTTGCTTTGCTGGGTATAGATACCGCGGATAAGTTGTTCGGTCGCACTTCAGGATTAACAGGGGAGACTATACGGATTGAAGGGCAGCCATTTCGAGTGATCGGTATTCTCGAAGAACGCGGTGGATCTTCTTTCAACAACGAAGATGATATCGTCTTGGTGCCGATTTCAACTGCCCAAACTCGCTTATTGCGCCGTTCAACATCTGATAGGGTGGATGTTTTAATGGTCCAGGCGGCAAGTGCGGAAGCGGTGCCAATCGCCAGTCAAGAAATTGCTCAAATTTTACGCACTCGCCATCGCACAGAGATCGGTGCGGACGATTTCACCATCCTCACCCAACAGGATTTTCTGTCAACTGCCGAAACGATCACCGGCGTGCTTACTATCTTCCTGGGCGGCATTGCAGCTATTTCATTGCTGGTGGGTGGGATCGGGATCATGAACATCATGTTGGTTTCGGTCACTGAGCGCACGAGAGAGATAGGTCTGCGAAAAGCGCTCGGAGCTCGTAAGAGGGACATCCTGATCCAATTCTTGACCGAGTCTTCCGTGTTGAGCCTGATCGGTGGTCTGATCGGGATCGCCTTAGGGTGGGCGATTTCCCTGGTTGTGGGTCAGATCGCCGCTGCCAGCGACACACCGATCGTGCCTGCGATCGGAATTGACGTCATCCTGCTGGCTACGATCTTTTCGACCGCAGTGGGTCTATTTTTTGGAATTTACCCCGCCAACCGCGCCGCAAATCTGGAGCCTGTGGAAGCGCTGCGCTACGAATAATCCAGCTGACTCCCCTGCAACCTCACCGGCAGCTGGGTTAATTCTGCCGGGTGACATCATCAATCCAGGCCAGATAATTCGCCGAACCCATCAAGATCGGTAAGGCGATAATCTCAGGTACATCGTATGGGTGCACAGCCTGCACCACCGGGATCAGATCGCTCTCAAAGAGATCTGCCCGGCTCTTGACAATCAACAGCACTTCATCATCGCGGTTGATCTCCTCCTCCCAAGTGTACAGCGAGAAAATCGGCGCCATCATATTGACACAGGCAGCCAGTTTTTTCTCTAACAATGCATTGGCGATTTTTTCGCCGACTTCCTTGCTGGGGGTGGTGATCAACACAATAATGTATTCCTTGTCCATGGGCAACGCTCCTAACCGTAGAATATTATCGCTGATTTGTAAGTGATCCTACCATTGCAACCTGAGGAATTCGGTTCGGTGCTGAGGATTGTTATCGTCACCCAATCTATGATGGCATTGATATAATCTCTCACAGTGGATACTTCTCATGGGACTGCAAATCGCCAGATCGCCCGGGGGGCTGGTTTGGTGATGGCTGGCTTCGCATTAAATAACTTGATTGGACTGGCACGCCAGATGGTTGTCCTGAATGCCTTCGGTACCAGCGGAGAGATGGATGCCTTCCTGGTTGCCAACCGGGTTTCAGAGACTCTCTTTACTTTAATAGCCGGCGGCGCGCTGGCCTCTGCTTTTATTCCTACTTTTACCAGTTTATTAGTGAAAGACGATCAACGCGGAGCCTGGAAACTGGCTTCAGCCATCGCCAACTTGATCCTGCTGGTATTGACCCTGGCAGCCGTATTGGCGATGCTCTTGGCGCCTCTGATCGTGCGTTACATCCTGGCGCCTGGTTATGCCGCAAATCCTGCTCAGGAGGCGCTGGCGGTTGATTTAATGCGCCTCATGCTGCCCTCGGCTGTCCTTTTCGGTTTGAGCGGGTTGGTAATGGGGATATTAAACTCCAAGCAAATATTCTTTGTACCTGCGCTGGCGCCGGCGATGTACCAGTTGGGGATGATCTTTGGGGTACTGGTGCTAGCTCCTAACCTGGGTATTTTTGGCTTAGCCTATGGCGTCCTGCTGGGGTCCGCTTTATACCTGTTGATCCAGCTGCCGACCCTGGTACGTCTTGGAGGTAAATATTTCCCAATATTGGGGTTGAAATTGCCGGCTGTGCGGGAAGTGGGGCGGTTGATCGGGCCGCGATTGTTGGGGCTGGCCTTTGTACAGCTGAATTTCTTGGTTATTGCCCGGCTGGCATCGCGCCTGACAGAGGGCAGTTATACCGGAGTGGTGTTTGCCTTTACGCTGATGCTGATGCCGCAAGCCCTCATCGCCCAGTCGATCGCCATTGCCGCCCTGCCGACCTTTTCAGCTCAATTTGCTCAAAATAAACTCAACGAAATGCGTTCCTCCCTATCTTCCAGCCTGCGCAGCGTGATGCTGCTTTCTCTACCGGCTGCATTGGGGTTGATCATCCTTCGCAAACCACTGATCGAATTGCTCTACGAACGGGGGGAGTTTACCGCTGGGGCGACCCAATTAGTCGCCTGGGCTCTGCTCTGGTTCGCGGTTGGCCTGGTGGGTCACTCGGTGGTTGAAATTATGGTGCGCGCTTTCTATGCCATGCATGATACAAAGACACCTGTATCGATCGGTGTTCTGGCGATGAGCTTGAATGTCATCTTATCCGTGCTATTCGTGGCATTATTTTCACGATGGGAATGGATGCCGCATGGAGGTTTGGCTTTGGCCAATTCGCTGGCGACGTTTCTGGAAATGATCGCGCTCCTATATATCATGCGCGGCCGTCTGGAAGGTCTCGAAGGACGAAAATTGCTGATCGGGTTTGGAAAAGCGGCTATCGCCACATTTATTATGACTTTGGTAC
>JAUWLJ010000094.1 GCA_030613705.1 Chloroflexota bacterium | reverse complement strand
GATTATATCAACACCGGTTCGCAGGTTCATCAAAAATCTTTATCAATCCTCATGCGCAGCACCCTATCACGGACCCGCAGTTCCTACAGCTAATTGGTCTGAATCCCAATGACGGCGGGCGGTCCCCAGAATTTCTTCACTGGTCACCGCGCGCACCAGATCTGGATAACGACGGTAATAATCCAGGCCTAATTCATAACGTTCCAGGTTTAGGATCGCCGCCGCCATCCCGCTGTTAGATTCCAGAGATAGCGGCAATCGACCAATGAAATTTGATTGGCTGTCCGCCAGCTCATCTGGGGAAACAAGGTCGCTGGTGAAACGCTTGATCTCCTGCCTGACCAGTTCTAATGCCTGCTCGATGTTTTGGGGATCGACACCGGCTGAGACATACCAGGGTCCTGGGCCCATGCCCCCGGACAAGCTGCTGTAGGCATAGTAGGCTAACCCCGCTTTTTCACGGACCGTTTCTCCAATGCGACCCATCATACCGAATACTCCCAGGATGTTGTTCCCCAGTGCAGCGGCCAGGAAATCATCCGCCCGGCGTTCTGGACCGATAACACCTACCACCAGGTCTGCCTGGAATTTGCCTGGGATAGCTATCTTACGAGTCAGCGGATCTGCGGGTGCTGGACTTGGCGGCAGCGAGGCCGCAGCGGGTTGGTCTGGATTTTCCCATTCGCTCAGCAAACCTGTAATCTTGTCTGCCACCTCATCAGGGTCAACCGCACCTACCACGGAGATGACCATGCCCCGCGGGCCGTAATGAACCCGGTGGAATTCAACCAGGTCTTCACGGGTGATCGCCTGGATGGTTTCAGTGTAGCCATCCTCGGGCCGGGAATATGGATGTCCTGGGTAAGCGATCTGGTCGAATGTCAGAGAAGACATTTCACGCGTATCTTGGGCTCTGATCGCCAGGCTGGTCAGCAGCCGGGCACGCAGGAGCTCAACTTGGTCGTCCGGGAAGATGGGATATCTGAGCGATTCTGACAGCAGCTCTAGCAGCAAATTCAGGTCTTCGACCAATGCTTGGCTGCCGAACCCGGTAGTGTGTGTGCCGCCATTGATGTGCAGGCTGGCTCCCGCTGATTCGAGATCATTATAGATCTCGTGGTAAGAGCGCTTTGCTGTCCCGCGCATCAAGACACCCGCAGTGAATCCTGCCAAACCCAGCTTGGTATCCTCATCGAACAAACTGCCCGCCATCAGATAACCATTGACGACCACCGAGGGGCTGTTGAAGTTTGAGCGTACCAACAGGACGATGCCATTGGATAGCTCGCTACGGACGATATCATCTGGACCCGGCAGGGAGAGGCTCAGTGTTTTTGAATCTTTTGAATTCATGCTGGCACCTCCATGTTCCCTGTAGGTCGATAGACCCCCAGCACGCGGTTCCCTGGTCTCATATACGTCTGGGCGATACGCTGTACCTCTTCAGGCGTCACTTCAGCCAGCCGGTCCAGGTAATTCAAAAACCAATCGTAAGTATCAAATATTTCCGCATATCCCATCCAAAAGGCTTGATTTGTGATGCTTTCGCTGCCGTAGGCGAATAAGGCGCGTGCCTGCTTGACAGCCCGGTCGACATCCTCTTGGGGAGGGGGTGCACCCTGCAGGCGCTCAAGTTCATCGTCCAGGGCCAGGATCAGCTTTTCCGCAGTGCTCTCCGGGTGGACAGTCGCCACGATGGTGTGTAAAAACGGATCAATCGTGGCGGTCAGGCCGCCGTGGAGGCTCACTGCCAGCTCTCCATCCACCAGTGCCTGATACAAGCGGGAGGTCTTGTTTGAGATCCCGCCGCCGAATACATTCAGGCTGCTGGGGCCGGTGAGCAGGCTATCAGTGACGAGGTAAGGGAAGAAGTCCGGGTCGCTTGCTGCTGGAGCGTGATATACAGCTTGCACATAAGTAGTTTCGCCGGGACCTTCGACATTGATCAACCTTTCTCCGGTTTGTTTAGGCTCGGGACGTATCTTGATTTCCGGTTGGGCGCCATCCGCCAACGGCTCATACAATTCCCGGATGCGAGTAAGCATCTCTTCCGTGTCAAAATCTCCTGCTAACGTCAGCACAGCATTGCTGGGTACGTAATAAGTGCGGTAATGATTGTAGAGATCGTCACGCTTCATCGTCTGTAAATCGATCATATCGCCGATCACTTCGTGATGGTATGAGTGCACCCGGAAAGTAGCGGCCTGCACCTCCTCCGACAACAAGAACATAGGCTCATTCTCGTTTCCTTGGCGCTCGGAGATAATCACTGTTCGCTCTGACTCCACTTCCTCTGGTTCAAACAGGCTGTTGTACATGCGGTCAGCTTCAAGATCTAAAGCGAGGTTGATCTTATCAGCCGGAAGAGTTTCAAAATAAGTGGTCCAATCCAGGAAAGTCATCGCATTGCGGTAGCCACCCTCCCGTGCAACTGCCTTGTCGAGCACTTCTGCCGGATAGCGTTCCGTGCCTTTAAACTGCATGTGTTCTGTCCAATGGGAGATCCCCGTGACTCCGGGTATTTCATTGCGTGAACCAACCCGGTACCACAGCCAGAGACTGACCAGCGGCGCAGTGTGTATCTCCTTGAGCAGCACCATCAAACCATTTGCGAGTTTCAATTTCGTGAAAGAATTATCCATAAATTAAACACCATCCAAGAATAAATATTAATACTCCTCAACAAAAAGGAGCTGAAAATCAATGAACTATAGCATATGCACTGATTTTGAGCAACACATTTATCCGGCGCATGCTCTCCGGAGAACAAATGTCTCTCATCAGTATTAAACCCAGAAACGACTTGCTGGACACGGATCAATTTACTGGAACTCCTCATGTACCCAGGAGATTTTGGTGAACGAATTAAGTACTATATTTATTTTCTTTAGTGGTGTTCGCTTTCCTTATCTTTTCCCCCCTGGCGTGGCAGTCCTCAGAATTAAGTCCACCTGGCTTTATAATCCTTTTTGGTAAACCTGGCTGCTCACCTGGTCAGGTTCTTGCATCGTGAAGTGATGAAAACAGCGGCTTTCAAAATTGTCAGCTTGGCTCAATTCGCCCAATATTGGATTAAAATATCTGTGAGACGCGATCCCTGGTCGAATTGAGTACCAGCTTCGCCGGTGGTTTCGCAGCTCATGATTGGGTGGGGATACCAGGTGTATCCAACTGCAATCTGCCCGGTTGCGCCTTCGTGAAATAAACTTATGTTTGAAAGACCTGCTGCTTAGGGATTCATCTGTCGATGGTTTATAAAGACCATTGATGCGTCTAGTTTTGGTGGGGAGGTAGAAAATGAAACGCGTTGTTTCTATTATCATCTTGGTCATCTTGTTTTTAGGGCTTTTCTCTGTTCCAGGATGGACCAATTCTGTCAACGCCGAGAGTAATTCAAGTTCGAGTACGGTGGATGTGATCATCCAGACCGACGGGACGACACTGGCGGTTGCGAGAAGTATCAAAAAACACGGCGGGAGGATCAACTATTCATATCAAAATGTCCCGGTCCTGGCAGCAACGATCCCGGCCGATGTATTGCTGAGAGTTTATCAATTTCCGGGTGTGACCAAGGTGGCTAAGGATAGCCTTGTTTTCCTGGGTGATGGCAGCGAGCTTGAAGGTAAAACGCGACCAACGAATTTTAGCGTAAAAGATACATCCGGGGTCATCGTTAAGTCAATCCATCCTGCCACTATTGAATCCTCTACCTCTCGCCAGGATTATGGCTACTTCTTATTTAGCGGCGCGGATCAAATCTGGGAAGACACCGCTTTCGGGAAAGGTTCCGTTATCGCAGTTGTCGACTCCGGCACAGTACCCAATCTCTGTTTGGCTCATGCTGTTACCGGGGCACCAGGATATCCGGATGGCTATAATGCGACGGGAGATGGAATTCCTGCCACAGATCCGGAAAATTATTGGCACGGAACCCATGTCGGCGGTGTGTTGGCTTCTTACTGCATCCTTGATTTTTCTGGTTCCACTGACGATCCGCTTTACCAGGCTTTTTCGACATACCTGCCTTGGGATGATGGTACAGTACCCATTTTCGGCCAGGCACCCTTGGCTCAAATATATCCTGTCAAAGTCTTTAGTACCGATGGGAGTGGTTCCCCTACCTCTGTCATCCTGGATGGTCTGGATCATCTTCTGACCCTCAAACGAGAAAATTTATTGGATGTTGATGTCGTTAACCTCAGCTTTGGTGGGCCGACATGGTTCGATGGCCGCGACATCCTGGACACTTTCCTGGAGAAATTTCGGGAGGAAAATATCCTGGTGGTCACCGCAGCCGGGAATGGTGGTCCCCTCCCGAACAGTATCGCTTCTCCGGCCACATCTTTCGATTCGCTCGCCGTTGGCGCCCTGGATTACGCGGCGAGCTCGCGAGCATTCTATGAATATGAAGGATTGATTTCCGAATTCGGCCCTGGTATGGGTCTTGTGATGCGTCCCATGGATGAAATACGGGTGGCAAACTTCTCCAGTCGCGGGCCGATGAGCGATGGACGCTCTGGTCCTGATCTTTCCGCCTTTGGTATGTGGAGTTTCCAGTTTGGGTCAAAGAACAAACCGCGTTGGGACAGCGGGACATCATTTTCCGCACCAGTTGTCGCTGGCACAGCCGCGCTGCTCAATGCCTACTATGAAGCCGAAAATGGCTTTGATACCCCCTGGGAAGATTTGAGAAACTCTCTCTTGCTGAGTGCAGACCGTGATACCGTCGGTGCTAGCTGGCAGGATATCAACACAGTCGGGTATGGAGCGCTGGATGCTGTGGCTGCCTTAGAGATCCTTATCAGCGGTGATACCCAACTCAAATACCCTGTCAAGACCGCTAAACTGAGAGCCAGTATTCTCGGGAATCCCATGAGCGGTGACAGACAGGAATTTGAAAGCGGCGCAGTCAGCCTCAATCCAGGTGAATCCTATGATGTCGTCCTTGATATTGCACCATTGCCCAGCAAGGTCACGATCGAAGTTTATGATATCTTCACTCCGGACAACTCCGCATATGCCTTCTGGCCTAACAGCATGAAGGTGCAGGTGCAAAGCGCCAAGCGAACCGAATTCCCCATGCCAATAAACACGTATTGGGACCCGAATGTCAGTGGAAGTGAATTCGCGATCGAGATCGAAGATGGAACCTGGACAATGACGGACATCTCCCCAACTTACCAACCGATGGAGCCTGGTTTGATGAAAGTCTCTCTGATCGGGGACTATGCCAACGAATCACAAGTCTCATTCAAGATGCGCGTGATCCGAGAAAATGACACCAAACCAAATCCTGAAAAACCCATTGCTAAAAGTGTTTTTAATATGGGCGATGAATTCAATCTCCCCGTAGAAATCCCCCATGGTGTCAGCAAAGCAACCTTCGACCTGGTCTGGAACCGGGATTGGGGCAAGTTCCCCACCAGCGATATTGATATGCTGGTCTATGATCCCGATGGCAACCTTGTCTCACTTGACGGGGCAACAGGCAACACGCCCGAAAGAGCTGTGATCACTGGTCCCAGCCCAGGAATCTGGACGATCCACATTGAGGCGGTCGAGGTTTATAAAACCGATTTATTCAGGCTCTATCTTCAAATAGATTATCAGCAATCCACCGCCGACTCGAACGAGATCTCAGATCGACAGCAGTTCTCATTTGATATAATCACGCAGCACCCTGTAATAGACCCAATCTTGGGGACTGCTGATGATACCGCTACAACTTACAATATCTGGCTTCCTTTCATACCGTGACCGGGTCGAGCTGGACTTCACTGGTTTTGACCTGGCCTGCATTGCCGGACCTAATGGAGCCGGAAAATCATCCTTGCTGGATGCGATTACCTGGTCGCTTTTTGGGCAGGCCCGCAAGCGTGATGATTCCCTGATCAATTCCAAAGAGGATATCGCTGAAGTCAGTTTAATTTTCAGCTACGAAAGCAACCTTTACCGGGTCTTGCGTATCAAGCCGCGCAACAAAACCACCCAGCTGGAGTTCCACATCCTGCAGGATGCCCCCGACGATATAACTAAAAACCTGGATTTTGAGTCTGGAACCTGGAAACCCCTCACCGAGCGTACTTTACGAGACACCGAAGCTCGCATTCAGGAGACACTGCTCCTGGACTACGAGACATTTGTTAACGCTTCGTTCTTTTTACAAGGTAAGGCAGACCAATTTACCCAGCAGCGCCCTGGGGACCGTAAGCGCATCCTGGCCAACATTTTAGGTCTGGAGTTCTGGGAAGCCTACCGCCAGGGTGCTGCCGAACGGCGCAGCGCGATTGAAAACGGTATACACGCCCTCGAGGGGCGCATGCAGGAAATTACTGCCGAGCTGGCAGAAGAAACATCCCGCACAGATCAGCTTCAAGAACTGGAGCGTGAACTCACTGAACTCTCCCAATCTCGTGCTATACAAGAAAACACGCTGGAGAACATGCGCCAGATCACAGCCTCCCTGGCTGAGCAAGAAAGGTTAGTTGGCGTGTTAGCTCGCCAACATGATGAAGCAAACCAAAACCTGGGAGAATTGAAAAACCGGCAGGCTGCGCGCCAGGAAGAACGCCAATCTTTCAACACCCTGCTATCCCATTCTGCTGCAATCGAAGCCGCCTATACCACCTGGAATGAAGCGCGAGAAAGCTTGGAAAGCTGGGAAAAGGTCGCCGCGCGCTTCCGAGAGGGTGAGAAGCGCCGTCAGGGGCCGCTCGACGAGATCAACGCTGCTCGGGCTGGTTTGTTGCAGGAGCGACAAGGTTTCGAGAGCCAACAAGCTGAGATCCAGACTACCCTGACTGAGATCCCGCAGATCGAAAAAGATCTCTCCACCGCGACTGGCAGCGCCAAAGATGCAGAGCACAGATTGGCTCGCCGCAAGCTGCTTCAGGGTGAACTGCAGAGCGCCCAGGGACACCAGGCTGAAGCTCGCGCAGAGAACCCGCGGCTGAAAGCTGAAATGGACGAGCTGAAAGGACGTATCGATCAGCTTTCAGCCGTAGAAGGTGCCTCCTGCCCCCTTTGCGGGCAGCCCCTCAGCCAAACTGAGCTCCAGGTGTTGATCGACAGGTTGCAAGCCGAGGGAGAGGAGATGGGCGACAAATACCGCGCCAACCAGGGGTTGGTGCAGCAAACCGACCAACAGGTGCGCGATCTGGAAAACCAGATCAAATCCTTATCAGCAGCCGAAAGCGAAATACGTCAACAAGAGAAAACCGTTGCCCAGCTTTCCAGCCGTCTCGAATTACTGAACACGCAGGTAAACCAGTGGCAGAGCAAATCTGCCCCACGTCTGGCTGAGATCAACGACAGCCTTGAAGGGGATACCTTTGCCCCTGAAGCTCGGGAGCGCCTGGCGTTGGTCAATGAGCAGCTCAAGATGATCGGTTATGATGCAGCTGCCCATGACTCCATTCGCAAAACGGAAAGCGAAGGCCGGGTGAGCGAGGCTGAAGTGCGCGCCCTGGAAAAAGCCAGGTCGGCGATCGCACCCCTGGAACGCGAGATCGTCGATTTAGAGACTCAGGCTGCCAACCAGGAGATCGAAGTAGCCCGCAAGGATGAAGAGCACGCCGCAGCTGCAGAAGCCCTGGAAATC
>JAUWLJ010000243.1 GCA_030613705.1 Chloroflexota bacterium | reverse complement strand
TGAATCTTCATCCCACATAACCACCACCAGGCGCGGGCCAAGACTATCAACCTGAATACCCAACCTGGATAAGCGTTCCACATCCAGGATACCAAATTCCAGGAAACACTTGCCGTTATCCCTGATCAAGCGGTTCTCAATGGTTTGCTGTGGTAAGCGCTCTCTCAGGAAAATATCTATTTGTTTGGGGATCATCGTTTCACTCGTGTCAAAGGTGCAGGTTTGTGGCCGCGATAAATGATAATCCGTTCTCGGTCAGCGCCCAGGCTGTTTTATTAGTAGCGTCGATCTTGTCGAGGTAGTTTAGGGTTAAATTGTCCCAATCACCACTGGCAATGATTTCGTCCTTATCCCGGAAATAATCGAGGATATCGGATGGGTAGGAGCGGGTGGAGTCGATTTCAGGGCCAGCACCCTCATGCTTGGCAGAGATATTGGGCACGTGGTCAGCGATCTCGATCAGTTCCTCAAGCCGATCATAGGGCTGAATCACGATGCTCTTGTATGTTTCCGTGATGTGATGCTCGAAGCGAACTATATCCTCAAATCCTAAGTCGGCGCGAAATTGGGCGGTGATCTCCATCGTTTCGTTGTTGATCGAATTGCTCCAATTGAACCCAATAAGCGGGGAGGTGCCATCATCGCGCGAGAAGAGTTTAGCCCCAATTAATGTCCAGAAGGCAGCATAAGGGTTGTCGTTGCCCAAAAACACAGATATTTTAAATTCGATGTCCACGCCAATGCGGTGAAGCAAGTAACCGATTAATACAGTCCCCGAATTTATGTTCAGCACCTGCTGAACACCATAAGTAGTGTAATAATACAGATATTCATCCAGCCACTTGAGAGCATGATCATTTGGCTGACCAACCCCTCCAAAATAACCTGTGATCGTCTCGGGTCCGCCCAGATGGATATTCGAGCCATCCGTACCCTTGGTATCTAGAGTTTCGACATAGGAGGCTCCGATAATTTGCATTGCAGCCGCGATGGCTGGCAAATCGCCATCCGCCTCTTGCTCTTTCATCTTGCGGACCTTAATATAACGACCAGGCATCAATTTCCCCTGTTTAATAGCGCGTTTAGCTGCCAGGATAATCCAGGGGAAATATTGGGTGGCGCTTACTTCGAGCGTTACCGGACAGTCTTCATTGAACTTGATTTGAGCGGCTTTTTCTCCAAGTACTTTCTGTCGGTAATCGGCGATCGTGATGAATGCCTGCTGCTTGCGCTGTTGCTCAAGCCAATCCAAATCTTCGAGGTACTCGGGGTGAGCTGCTTTTACTTTTTCGAGCAAAGCTGGCATTTGTCTGGCATCATCCGCCTGCTGATTAATCTCTTCTGGAGTGCCGTATTTAGCGACCACTGTGAGGAAATCGTTGATCAGGCGGGTCTCAGGGTCGAGGAGAACAGAGTTGATCGCTTCCAGCCGATCGGGCGGGATTAATAATCTACTCCGAAGGTCGTTTAACATTCGTAATCTCCTATGAAATAACCTATGATCTCAAGAAAAACTCAATCATCAATGAGGTTTAATAATTCTTGGTATTCTTCGTCAGGCATTCCAAACCAGTTTTCGGGTTGTGGGAAAGTGCGCTCAGTGACTTCTTGAGCATACTGTTTGAGCCCATCCTGGATCAATTGGCCTGCGTCAGCAAAAACCTTTGCCATGCGCGGTTTGAAGCGCGGGTAGAGACCAAATGCATCATGGTAGATCAAAAGCTGTCCGTGGGCATGCAGCCCTGCACCCAGGCTGATGATGAAACAGTTATCTGCTCTTTCGCTGATCAGCTTGCAGAGCCGGTCAGGGACTAATTCCAACAAGATGGAATATGCACCCGCCTCCTCTAGAGCCTTGGCATCATCAAGGATTTTTTTTGCCTGCAAGGCGCCTTTACCCTGGAGGCGAAATCCACCCAGGGCGCTCACGCTCTGGGGAGTGAGACCGAGGTGTCCCATGGCTGGAATACCCGCGGCGACAATGCCTGCCATTCGATCGGCCATTTCTGCGCCCCCTTCGAGCTTAACGGCATCGCACCCGGCTTCAGCCATCAATCGTCCTGCATTGAGGATCGCAGTCTCAACGCTGGGTTGGTAGCTCATATATGGCATATCTCCAATCAACCAGGCGTTTGGGGAGCCAATGCGCACTGCTTTTGAATGGCGGACCATGTCATCCATGGTTACAGGTAGGGTGCTCTCATAGCCAAGCATAGTCATCCCCAGGCTGTCCCCAACCAGGATTATGTCGATACCTGCCTGCTCTTGGAAGTGCGCAGTGGGGTAGTCGTAGCAAGTTAGCATGGTGATCGGCTCTTCGTTGGCTACTTTCTTGAACAAATAGGGTAAGCTAACCTTCTTGCGTTCGGACATTCAAATCTCCTTGAAATGAATTTTGGTGACAATTCAGGGAAGTAAGTCACCGGTAAAAGGGATCTCCCCTTTCAAAAATATATTACAGGATAGAGTATGTAAATTCAACTATGCTTTGTTCGTTTCTGGATGTGACAAAGGTAACTATCCTGGAATTTTGTTGGTTAATAATGAAGAAGTGACAACTTGCGTAAGAGAATAGGACATGCGTCAATTGCATAATATCGTGAAACCTGCCACAATATACCAAAATTGGGAATTCTTCCAAGAATCTAGTACCTAGAAAAGGAGCATTAGATGTCCACAGCACGCGATTTTCCTGGATTACGTCCGTTTAAACCAACACCAATAAAAGTATTAGATCCTGTACCTTCCGACATCGATATCGCCCAGGCAGCTGAATTGAAACCCATCACCTTGATCGCCGAAGAGCTGGGCTTGCTCCCTGAAGAGCTGGAATTGTATGGCGATTACAAGGCGAAAGTGAGACTAAGTGTCCTCGACCGGCTTAAGGATGTCCCCGATGGAAAATATATCGATGTGACCGCCATCACCCCGACACCTTTGGGGGAGGGGAAAAGCACAACAATGGTGGGGTTGAGCCAGGCACTGGGTGCTCAACTCGGCAAGCGGGTCTTCACCTGCATCAGGCAGCCGAGTCAGGGCCCAACATTTGGCATCAAAGGCGGTGCAGCTGGGGGCGGCTACAGCCAGGTTATCCCGATGGAGGATTTCAACCTGCACCTGACTGGCGATATCCATGCCATCACCGCGGCCAACAATTTGCTGGCCGCAGCGATCGATGTGCGCGTCTTACATGAGGGCAATCAAACCGATGAGAAGCTGTTTGATCGCCTCTGCCCACCCGATAAGCAAGGTAACCGGAGATTCAGTCCCTCGATGATGCGCAGATTAGAAAAACTGGGCATCGACAAGACTGATCCGAACGATCTGACTCCTGAAGAGCGCAGCAAATTCGTCCGCCTGGATATTGATCCAGATTCGATCACCTGGCGGCGGGTGGTTGACACTAATGATCGCTTCTTGCGCGGCATCACCATCGGCGAGGGTCCCGCGGAGAAAGGCAAGACCCGTGAAACTGGCTTTGACATCACCGTTGCCAGCGAGATTATGGCTATCCTGGCATTAACCACAGATCTGGCGGATATGCGTGAGCGATTTGGCAAGATCGTCATCGGCACCAACAAAAAGGGGGAAGTTGTCACAGCTGAAGATATCGGTGTTGCCGGCGCAATGACCGTCTTAATGAAGGACGCCATCAAGCCAACCCTGATGCAAACCCTAGAAGGGACACCGGTCTTCGTCCACGCTGGTCCATTTGCAAATATCGCCCACGGGAACAGCTCCATCATTGCCGATAAAATCGCCCTCAAGCTGGCTGACTATGTCGTCACCGAATCGGGTTTTGGCGCCGATATTGGCATGGAGAAATTCTTCGACATCAAATGCCGCTATTCAGGACTGATTCCGAGTGTTGTCGTTTTGGTGGCCACAGTGCGTGCCTTGAAGATGCACGGTGGTGGCCCGAAAGTTGTCGCTGGTAAACCACTCGATCCAGCCTACACTGTAGAAAACCTGGACATGCTCAAAGCTGGTCTTCCTAATTTGCAGAAGCATATCCAAAATGCCCTTGGATTCGGAATTCCAGTGGTGGTTGCGGTGAATTCTTTTGCAGATGATACTCAGGCGGAGGTCGAGTTGGTGCGTGAGGCCGCCCTGGAAGCCGGAGCAGAGGATTCTGTCGTCTCCAGGCACTGGATGGAGGGCGGCGCGGGTGCTGCCGCACTGGCAGAAGCGGTAGTTAAAGCAGTTGAGAAACCCAGCGACTTCAAATTCCTGTATCCACT
>JAUWLJ010000173.1 GCA_030613705.1 Chloroflexota bacterium | reverse complement strand
ATTGTCGGTGGCGAGACAACTGTCACTTTACGTGGTGATGGGCTTGGTGGGCGCAACCAGGAGATAGCACTGGGGGCAGTGGATGAGCTGGAAGGTTTAGTTGATATCGCTTTGATCACGCTGGCAACAGATGGTGGTGATGGACCTAGCGATGCAGCTGGCGCAGTGGTTACTGGAAGGACTCTTCAACATGCACGTACCCTTGATTTAGATCCACAATCTTTCCTGGCGAGAAACGATGCTTACAATTTTTTCGATCCACTTGGCGATCTATTGAAAACCGGACCTACCCAGACCAATGTCAATGATTTAGCTTTTCTTTTTGCTTTTTGAAAACCAGGAGACAATATATGAACAATTCATCTCTCCCTCTTGTTCTTGTTTCCCATTCTTTACCAGATGGCTGGCTGGATCTATTAGATAATCACTGCCGGATGGTAATCGGCCCCAAGGATGCGAACGAATTATCCGCCAAACTCGAAAATCTTCTTCCAGACGCCGAAGGATTGTTCACCCTGTTGACCATCGATGTCAATGAAAAAATACTTTCCAAAGCACCAAAATTAAAAGTGGTCAGCAATATGGCGGTCGGGTTTGATAATGTTGATTTGGACGCCTGCACCCAGAGAGGTATTCCTGTTGGTAATACACCAGGAGTGCTCACTGATGGTACTGCAGATTTAACCATGGCAATCATGCTGGCTGCTGGCAGGCGCATAATTGAAGCTAATCTAGATGCCCGTCAAGGCAGATGGAAAACTTGGTCTCCAACAGGTTGGTTGGGGAAGGATCTGAGCGGGGCAACCCTGGGGATCATTGGAATGGGGCAGATAGGTACCGCAGTTGCTGAACGTGCTGCTGGCTTCGGGATGAAGATCATATTTTCCGATCCTGATCCAAATTTGGGGAAAGCTAAAAAATTTAAAGCGAAGCATGTCCCGCTCGAAACCCTCCTCCAGGATAGCGATTTTATCAGCTTGCACATTCCACTCACACCAGAGACTTATCATTTAATCAACGAAGATACGTTGAAACGCATGAAACCAACCTCTCTGCTGATCAACACATCTCGTGGTCCGATCATCGATTCGAATGCGTTGATTAAGGCTTTAGAAGGAGATTGGATCGCTGGGGCAGCCTTAGATGTCACCGATCCTGAACCATTACCTCAAAACCATCGGCTTTTTGAACTCCCCAATTGTCTTATTGTGCCTCATATAGGTTCAGCAACCTGGAATACTCGCCGCCAGATGGCAGAAAGGGCATGCGAAAATTTGATCGCCGGTCTTGAAGGACAGCATTTACCATACTGTGTCAATCCAGAGGTTTATAACCCATAAGATGCCACATACCCACACACGAAATTTCCGCATCCGGCACTATGAATGCGATTCATTTGGCCATTTAAATAATACAAATTACCTGCGTTATATGCAAGAAACTGCTTTCGATGCTTCCGCAGCCGTTGGTTATGACCGAGAACGCTACAATGAACTTGGTCACCATTGGTTAATCCGGGAGACGGAAATTGAGTATCTGAAACCTGTCCGCTATGGGGACACAGTTGCGGTGAAAACCTGGGTTGTTGATTTTCACAGAGTACGCTCGCGAAGAGCATATGAGTTCACCGACCAGGGTTCCGGTAAATTGGTTGCAAGCGCAGTGACCGATTGGGTTTATCTTAAGAATGGATCTACCAGACCTGCAACCATACCTGATGAAATCATCAATGCTTTTTTCCCAGAAGGTGCTCCAACCTCTTTTCCTCGCCGGGGGAAGTTTCCAGTTGCTCCACCTCCTCCACCAGGAAAATTTGAAATGAACCTACGAGTTGCTTGGCAAGATATCGATTCTGCACAGCACGTAAACAACGCGGTTTATCTCAGTTATGTTGAAGAGTGTGGGATGCAGGTTATTGCCGCACATGGATGGCCAGTGACCAGGATGCTCAATGAAAACTTTGCTATCATGATCCGTAAACACCAAATCCAATACCGCCAACCAGCAATCCTGGATGATGAATTGGTTCTCTCAACCTGGGTCTCAGATGTGCACCATTCGAATGCTACTCGCCATTATCTAATCCAGCGAAAATCGGATGGAGCGCAGCTGGCATTGGTTCACTCTTTGGGAGTGTGGGTGAATTTAGAAAACGGTCGACCTATTCGGATTCCTAAAACTCTACTATCAGATTTTGCAGCCAACATTGTCTCCTAGAATGACTGACTTTATTCCTGTCTACCTGAGTATTCTGGATAATGGGGAGCTTGCCAACCGGGTTTCTGAGGCCTATGAGCACCTCTCCATTTGTGATGTATGTGCTTGGGAGTGTCCAGTCGACCGCCGGGCGGGAAAGATCGGTGTATGCCGAACTGGAGAACTTGCGAGGGTTAGCAGCTACGGTCCTCACATGGGAGAAGAGGATCCTTTACGGGGTTGGCGTGGGTCCGGGACAATTTTTTTTACTCGCTGCAATTTGCGCTGCCAATACTGTCAAAACCATGATATCAGCCAGACAGATAGCGGTGATGAGGTAGAACCTGACAAGATCGCCAGGATGATGCTGGAATTGCAATCTCTCGGATGCCATAACATAAATTTTGTCTCTCCCAGCCATGTTGTGCCGCAAATTCTGGCTGCGGTCTTGATCGCTGCTCAAGCCGGTTTACAGATCCCACTCGTTTATAACACTGGGGGTTATGACTCGCTGGCCATGTTGAGATTACTGGATGGTGTGATTGATATTTATATGCCAGATATGAAGTACAGCGATCCAGATAAAGCCAGGCGGTATTCAAAAATCCGCAACTATACGCAGGTCAACCAATCTGCAGTGAAAGAGATGCATCGCCAAGTTGGTGATTTGCAAGTTGACCAAAAAGGTGTCGCGCAGCGAGGACTGCTCGTGCGACATCTTGTATTGCCAGCAGGAATCGCGGGTACCGAAGAGATAGTCAGATTTTTAAGCGATGAGATCTCACCCCATACTTACCTGAACCTCATGGACCAATATCACCCTGCTTATAAATCACACTTATACCCAGAATTGAACAGGCGACTGACCAAACAGGAATATCGATCTGCCGTTGACTCAGCCCAATCAGCAGGTTTACAACGTCTTGATCAGCGCAAATCAACATTTTGGTTCAATATATAATTGAGATAACCAACAACCTTCTCATCTTACAATCAGGGTGGTACACTATTGACCATGCACTTAACAAGTCTCGCCTATCCAATTTCTTCTCCTTACCCATCTGAGCCCAAAAGGGCTATTAAAATGCTGAGTATTTGCTGGTGACAGACATCTGACAGTGAACATGACACCCTCAGCAATGGAAGCCCGACTGAGGGTGTTGTTTATTAATCTTCGGAGGATATTTTATGAGAATGAGTCAACTTTTCAGCCAGACTTTGCGAGAGGCACCCGCTGATGCTGAAGTAGAGAGCCATAAACTATTAGTTCGAGCCGGATATATCCAACAGCTCGCTGCCGGAATATTCACCTACCTGCCCCTTGCCAAGCGCGTCCTGACCAAGATTGAAAATATTATGCGGCAGGAGATCGACGCCATTGGGGGGCAGGAGATCACTATGCCAGTTGTGCACCCGGCTGAGATCTGGAAAGAAACGGAAAGATGGTACCAAATTGGCTCTGAGATGGGTCGGTTCTATGATAAGTCCGGACGAGATATGGTGCTAGCGATGACCCATGAGGAAGTTGTTGCCGATTTGGTGAGAAGAACTATCCATTCGTACCGACAGCTGCCAGCGCTGCTGTACCATATCCAGACAAAATGGCGGGATGATCCTCGGCCTCGTGCCGGTTTGATCCGGGTGCGCGAATTTACCATGAAAGATAGCTACAGCCTGGATATGGACCAGGAGGGATTAGATCAACAGTATCGCGCCCATTACCAGGCTTACTACAACATATTCCACCGCTGTGGGTTGCAGGTTAAAGCATTCAAATCTGATGTCGGCATGATGGGCGGCAGCATGGCGCATGAATTTATGTATCTTACCCCGATTGGCGAGGACACACTTTTAGTCTGCGATAATTGTGGTTACGCAGCAAACCGGCAAATAGCACGCTTTAAGAAAGATCCAGCAGCGGTTGAGGAACCCCTGCCCATCGAAAAAGTTGCCACGCCTGATACCAAGACAATTGAGGATTTAGCGGAGTATTTAGGTATTCCCAAATCAAAAACCGCCAAAGCTATCTTTATTATCGCCAGCATCATTCAAGGCGTAGAATCCTATGATCGTTTGGTCTTTGCTATCGTCAGAGGAGACATGGACTTGAACGAAACAAAACTCACAAATGTCCTTAAGGCAAAGGAGTTAAGACCCGCTCTCGAGGATGAGATTATCTCAGTTGGTGCTGTTCCAGGTTATGCATCTCCAAAAGGCTTGAAGGATGTCTTGGTTGTGGTTGATGATGCGATTCCTGAATCTCCCAACCTGGTTGCTGGCGCTAATGAGGAAGGCTTTCATTACCTGAACGTCAATTACGACCGTGACTACAAAGCAGAAATAGTTGCCGATATTGCTGTGGCAGAGGAGGGCAGCCTGTGCCCTGAATGTGGAAATCCTATGGGCCTCCAGCGAGGAGTCGAAGTCGGAAATATCTTCAAGCTCGGTTCCCGCTATAGCGAAGCTATGGGTGCCAACTTTCTGGATCAAGAAGACCAGGCCAAACCTGTCATTATGGGATCCTATGGGATAGGGTCGGGTCGCTTGATGGCTTCTGTGGCGGAAGAGCACCATGATGAATACGGATTGATCTGGCCAATTTCAGTCGCCCCATATGCAGTGCACCTGATCATCTTACAGAAAAAAGTGAAACATCAAGATCAAAATAAAGGTGAGGAAGTTGATGATAATGATCCACTGGATGTCGCCGAGGGATTATACGAACAATTTCAGTCAGCTGGGATCGAGATCTTATTCGATGATCGCGATCAAAGGCCGGGAGTGAAATTCAATGATGCTGATTTAATCGGTATTCCGATTCGTCTAACAATCAGCGATCGATCACTTCAAGCCGGAGGTATCGAAGCTAAACAACGTGACCAGAAAGAGAAAACCATTATCCCAATAGATAAGATCGTCTCCCATGTTGAGGCTACGATCGCCGAATTGCATGCGAATATCGATCAAGAAGTCGTGACGATCCCATTTGAAGAATAGGATACCGATTTTCAAATATATAAAAATTGGAGTGTTCAATTGAGAACACTCCAATTCTTAATGCATAACCTCTCAAATAGAGGTGCTGGCTCAGCGTAACTTGAAATACTTCGTTAATCCTAAAGCCATATTTAAATTTCCGGTCAACTTGATTTTTTGCTGCATGAAGGCTGTCATTGGATCTAATTTCCCGAGAATTATATCTTTATAATCCTGAGAATCAGCTC
>JAUWLJ010000082.1 GCA_030613705.1 Chloroflexota bacterium | reverse complement strand
CGCAAGTGCGGAGGCGGGTTTGAGGTGGGCGAGGACATGGAAGTAGCTTTCAACGATGCGGATATCGTCTACGCCAACTCTTGGGGGGCGATGGTCCATGCAGCGGATGCAGATGAAGGCGCCCGGATCATCCAAAAATTTAAGCACTGGAATACCGATGAGCGCAAGATGGCATTGGCGAAACCGGATGCTATCTATATGCATCCGCTACCAGCAGACCGCAATGTTGAAGTCACTGATGGGGTGATGGATGGTCCGAACTCGGTCGTTTTTGATGAGGCCGAGAATAGATTGCACGTACAAAAAGCCGTTATGGCTTTAACGATGAGGTGAGATGATGACAGAGCGCAAGATTGCCGTTGTCGCAATTGGCGGCAACTCATTAATCAAGGATAAGCAGCATCAGACTGTCGAAGATCAATACGATGCTGCCAAGGAGACCGCCCAACACATGGCCGCAATGGCCGAAGATGGTTGGGATGTAGTCATCGGGCATGGCAATGGACCGCAGGTAGGCTTCATCCTGCGCCGATCAGAGATCGCCCACAAAGTAGAAGGAATGCATGAGCTCCCGCTGGATGTGTGTGGTGCTGATTCCCAGGGGGCTATCGGCTACGCGCTGCAGCAGAATCTTCAAAATGAGCTCCGCCAACGTGGGGTGAATAAACCAGTTGCCACGGTCATTACACAGGTTCTCGTCGATCGGAATGATCCTGCATTTAAAAAACCATCCAAACCAATCGGTGGATTTATGGACCAGGCTGAGGCCCAAGGCCGGGCAGAAGATATGGGCTGGGAGGTTGTCGAGGATGCTGGACGCGGTTGGCGGCGGGTTGTCGCTTCACCGCTCCCGGTCGAGGTTGTCGAGTTCGAGCCTATTAAAGCCCTGGTTGATACAGGAGTGATCGTGATCGCGGTAGGGGGTGGGGGCATCCCGGTGATCGATCTTGGTGAGCGCCAGTTCAAGGGAACGGCGGCAGTGATTGACAAAGATTTCGCCAGCAGCTTGTTGGCCCAATTACTCAAGGCTGATCTGTTGCTGATTTCAACTGCGGTCGAAAAAGTTGCCATTAACTTTGGGAAACCCAATCAAGAATGGGTGAGCCATATGACGCTAGCAGAGGTTAAGAAATATCTGGCTGAAGGCACTCATTTCGCCAAAGGGTCAATGGAACCAAAGATGCAAGCAATTGTCTGGTTTCTGGAGTCAGGTGGCAAGCAGGCTATCGTCACAAATCCTGAAAACATTGGTCGTGCTTTAAACGGAGAGACCGGAACACTAATCGAGCTGTAATAGACTAATTTTCTAAAGGATGAGGACTTATGTCATATGAAAATTAGTATTTATTATAAGACGAAACGGGTAAAATAAGGAAAACCTGCTAGGACCAGTTAACTAATTCAAATCCAATATGCGCATCGAACTGCGAGACATTCGCAAGTATTTTGGTCCCGTAAAAGCAAACGACGGCATCAACCTAGTCCTTGAGGGTGGACGTATTTATGGACTCTTAGGGGAGAATGGGGCTGGAAAAAGCACGTTGATGAAAATATTGTCAGGTTACCAGCCACCTGATACGGGGGAGATCTTATTCGATGACCAAATCCAACACTTCTCGTCCCCTGCGGATGCATTGGGCAAAGGCATCGGGATGCTTTACCAGGATCCCCTGGATGTACCTGCATTCAGCGTGAATGACAACTATTTGTTAGGTCGCGACCAGCGGATTGTTCTCGATTATAAAAATGCCAGCCATGAGCTGCAGGAAATGACTGCACGCTTTGGCTTTGAGCTCGATCTGCAATCCAGGATAGAGAATTTATCTCTGGGAGAGCGACAACAGCTCGAGCTGGCCCGTCTCTTAGTCGGCGGAGCACAGGTGCTAATCCTGGATGAACCAACCACTGGCATCAGTGCAGAGCAAAAAGAAGTACTTTTTGGTTCAATGCGTAAGCTAGCCAGAGAGGAGGGCAAAACCCTGATCCTGGTCTCACATAAACTGGATGAAGTTCAGGAATTGTGCGACGAGGCGCTGGTATTGCAGCGGGGAAAGCTGGTTGGCCAGACGGATATCCCCTGTCCGAATGAGAAATTAGTCAAGATGATGTTTGGACAGGTCCCCGAACGGAGTGCACGACCGGATTTTGACCTCGGTGAGGTTGTCCTTGAGTTGATCGATCTGCGAGTCCCGACCTACAGATTGACCATTAAGGATATCAACCTGACGATCAGGCAAGGGGAGATATTTGGATTTGCAGGGTTGGAAGGCAGTGGGCAGCGTTTGGTTTTGCAAGCCTGTGCTGGATTGCTCCAGCCAGACCACGGAAAGATCCTGCTTGATGGTCAGGATGTCAGCAGCTGGCCTTATCACCGGATGCAAAACGCTGGTGTTGGATACGTCGCGGACGGTCGTTTGGAGGAGGGTTTGGTCGCTGGGTTAACCATAGAGGAACATGTCGAGCTGGCCAAGCCTAAGCACAGCTTCTTCATCAATAGGAAGGTGTTATTTGCGATAACGGAAACTAAGATAGAGCAATTCCAGATCGTTGGCAGACCTGACTCGACTGCTGATGAGTTATCCGGTGGTAATCAACAAAGGCTGCTCTTTGCGCTGTTGAGAGATAATCAAAAATCAATTTTGCTCGAAAACCCAACGCGAGGATTGGACGTGCGTTCATCCAATTGGATTTGGGATCAGCTTAACCACCGCCGGGAGGGTGGTACTGCGATTCTGTTCATGTCCTCCGACCTGGATGAAATTTTCGAGCGCAGCGACCGCATCGCGGTCTTTTCCGGTGGCAATATGTCACGTGTTCTCGAGACCGTAAATACCAGTGTCGAGGAAATTGGACACTTGATCGGAGGACAGGCGTGAATACCAGTCGCTGGTTCCGTTGGGTATGGCCTGCCGTACCGATCGCGGGAGCCCTGGTGGTGACCTCCCTGCTGCTCTTTCTATTCGGTGCAGCCCCTTTTGAAGCTTTCCAGGCTATGTATCAGGGGGCTTTTGGAGACCAATCGAAAACACTCAGTGTTTTGGCATTTTGGGTGCCGCTATTGCTCAGCTCAACAGGCCTATTGATCACCTTCAAAGCTGGTTTGTGGAATATTGGGATCGAAGGGCAAATCGTGATGGGGGCTGTCGCGGCCTCCTGGGTAGCATTGAATCTAGAAGCACCATCCGCTGTTTTGATCCCCATTGAAATTGTGGCAGCGATGTTAGGTGGAGCGCTTTGGGCTGCACTTTCTGCTGTGTTAAAGACCCGAGGTAATATCCACGAGATCTTCAGTGGTCTGGCGCTCAACAGTATTGCCATTATTCTCACCAACTATCTTATCTCGGGACCTTGGCAGCCTCCTGAGGGTGGAACTTTCAGAGGCACGGCACCATTTCAGCCATCCGCGCTGTTGCCCCTGTTCGCAAATTCCCGCTTCAGTCCATTATCATTGATCCTGGCGGTGATTGCATTCATATTAGTGGTTATCGCCTTGCGAGGTACATTCTGGGGATTGAAACTAAAAGCCATCGGGGTGAATTTGCGCTCAGCGTTTCTGTTGGGGGTATCCAGCGAACGGGAAATGATCCTGGCGATGATGTTCTGTGGAGCACTGGCTGGTCTGGGCGGCGCGGTTCGCACGTTGAGCTGGTTTGATAGTTTACGGCAGAGTATCTCCGGAGGGATCGGCTTCATGGCCCTGATGGTGGTGATGCTGGCAAATTATCGCATGTTCCTCGTGCCCCCAATCGCCCTATTCTTCTCTGCGGTGCTCAGTGGCAGTATCACACTTCAATTGCGGACCCAATTGCACTCATCGCTGGGTGGCATACTAACCGAGCTGATGGTTTTATTTGTCTTATTATTTGGCGATTGGGCTAAGCTCGGTATCTTTCGTAAGAAGGACGATGATGGATAGCAGCCCAATAATTCTTACTCTTGCTTCTGTTGTGCTCGTTTCCACGCCACTGATCATTGCCGTCTGTGGTGAAATCTTGACGGAGCGATCGGGAATTGTCAATCTATCACTGGATGGCACCATGTTGATGGCCGCCATGACCGGTTTTATTGTTGCTTTTGAGTCCGATAGTGTTTGGATTGGTTTTTTGGCTGCCATGGCTATCGGCGCTTTTTTTGCTTTCATTGTCGCCTTTGGCAGTATTCGCCTGCGCCAAAGCCAATTCGCGATCGGTTTTGTGTTAACCTTGTTAGGAGACGACTTAAGTGCATTTCTAGGTCAAAATTACACTCGTATCCCCGGACCTGTCGTCAAGCATTACGCGATCCCCATATTGAAAGATATTCCCATTATCGGCCCCATTTTCTTCAACCAGAATGCAGTGGTATATTTTGCCTTTATCCTCGTCGCAGTCACCTGGTTCTGGTTGTTTCGCACCCAGCCGGGTCTCCGTTTGCGCAGTGCTGGTGATCGACCTGAGGCAGGATTCGCCCGTGGCGTGGGTATCAACTTTCAGCGATACTTGTATACCATTATCGGGGGGGCGCTGGTTGGCATCGCCGGAGCCTCTTATTCTTTGAATATCAAGATCGGGTGGTCAGAAGGTATCACCCGTGGATTAGGTTGGATCGTCCTGGCGATCGTCATATTTGGAGGTTGGTCGCCAATCCGAGGCATGTTTGGCGCTTTGTTGTTTGGGGCCACTAAAGCATTGGCAACCTACCTGCAGAGGACATTTCCAGAAGTATCTGTGGTGGCCTTTAATGCCATCCCGTGGGTGTTGATGATCCTGGTGTTGCTGCTGGTTGGCAGCGATTTTACCGAGCGAGTGATCATGATCGTACCGAAATCCTTACAGCGACCGTTGCAGCGGATGCTTAGAATAAGCCCGCCGCAAGCTCTAGGATCGACTTTCGTCGAGGATTAGAACTCTAGACAATGCAAGATTTCTACTCAAAGCATCCCAAAATATTGCGAGCATTTGACATCTTGCTGCCGTTCATAGCGACGTTGGCAGCCCTGGGTGTTGGTGCTGTTATGTTGATGGTTTTTGATGCAAACCCGGTTGTGGCGTATGGTGCCCTTCTTGAAGGAGCATTTGGCAGCACTAACGCCGTGGCGGATACCTTGGTCAAAGCCACACCATTACTTCTGGTTGCCTTGGGGATTTGTATCGCTTTCCGTGGTGGAGTCATCAATATTGGCGGTGAAGGCCAGCTGCTCTTAGGTGCGGTGGCCTCAACTTTAGTAGGACTATCCAATCCAAACATGCCAGGTTATTTGCTCATCCCGCTGGCATTACTGGTCGGATTTTTCGCCGGTGGGGCCTGGGGTGCTATTCCAGGGTTACTCAAAGCGTATTTTAACGTGAATGAGATCCTGAGCACGATCATGATGAACGCCATTGCTGTTCAGGGGATGAATTATTTACTGCGTGGACCGATGATTGACCCTGTGCAGCTTGAGTCAGCCTCCCGCATCCCCCAGACAGCACGCTTAAGCGCGGCATTTGACCTGCCGCGATTGATTCCAACACGTTTACATTTGGGAACTGGATTGGCGATCATCGCGGCATTTCTGGTGTTCATATTCTTATGGCGTACAGTCGTTGGATACCGCATTCGGGCTGTTGGTCTGAACCCGAACGCTTCCCGTTATGCGGGTATCAATGTACCCAGGCATATTGTCTTATCTATGCTACTCAGCGGAGCATTTTGTGGATTAGCAGGTGCGATCCAGGTTTACGGGCTGCATCATAGAATGTTTACCGATGGTTCGGCAACGGGTTTTACCGGGAGTGCAGGATTTAATGGCATAGTAGTGGCTTTGTTTGGACAGCTGCATCCTTTAGGCGCCATCCCCGCTTCATTCTTGTTCGGCGCGTTGATCGTCGGAGCGAATAAACTTCAACGTGTCATGCAGGTGCCTTCATCGTTTATTATCGCCTTGAATGGATTGGTGGTGGTCTTCGTTGTCAGCGCCGATTATTGGCGCCGACGCTTGGCTCGCAGACGTGAAGCGGAAGTTGTTGGTGAGGTGACAATCTCCTCAGAAGCGGAGGTGCCAACTTGATAGCAGAACTGTTCACCACAACTGTTTTGGTGGGTATCCTGGCATCTGGAATCCGTCTTTCCACTCCCTATTTATTTGCCTCCCTCGGAGAGACTTTCGGACAGAAAAGCGGAGTGCTCAACCTGGGGGTTGAGGGCATTATGTTGTTGGGTGCTTTCGCAGCATTTTATACGACCTTTATCACCGAGAATCTGTGGCTGGGTTTATTAGCAGCAATAATCGTCGGTGGGATAATGGGGTTAGCTGTTGCTGTCATCAGCGTCACCTTGAAGGCACAGCAAGGTATCAGCGGAATTGGGATATACTTGTTTGGTCTGGGGATGAGCGAGTTGCTCTTTCGGAAAACCTTGGGCACGGTTGAAATTGTGAGTGGTTTTTCCTCGATATATATCCCTTTCTTGAGTGATATCCCCATCCTCGGCGAAATTTTTTTTCAACAGAATTTACTGGTATATTTCGCATATATCATGGTGCCCGTTTCCTGGTTTGTGCTCAGCAAGACCACCCTGGGTCTTAAAATCCGCGCCGTTGGAGAGAATCCAGAGGCGGCAGATACGCTTGGTGTGAGTGTAAGCGGAGTGCGTTATTTCACCCAAATATTTGGCGGTGTGATGTCTGGTATCGCTGGCGCCTCACTCTCGATCGCCTTACTGAATGTGTTCCAACAGAATTTAACCAGTGGTCTTGGATTTATCGCTGTTGCGCTGGTCTATTTTGGGGGCTGGCGCCCATTGGGTGTCCTAGTTGGTTCTTTGATCTTCAGCATGGTCAACGCCTTACAGCTTTGGGTACAGGTACTCAACATCCCGATACCATCGGATATCGCTGTCATGATGCCATATGTGCTTACTATTCTGGCATTGGTCATCGCGGTGCAGAGGGTTCGCCCGCCATCTGCCCTAACGAAACCGTACGAGCGGGGTGGGTAGGCTTTATCGTTTTTGATGAATAAATAATAACGGAAATAACGAGAGGAGGTGATGGTACCATTCGAAAAAAATAAATAATCACAAATGAGTTTGCTAATCCCATGCAGGATATTAAAATAAGGAAAGGAAGAAGAAAATGAATAAAAGTTTTATATGGTTAAGTTTAGTGTTGCTGATTGTGTTATTAATCAGTGCCTGCGGCGGTGCAACCCCAACGGCGGAACCCCCTGAGGAGGCTGTTGAAACTGAACCTGCAGAAGAAGCCCCTCCACCTGAAGTTCAAGAGGGTCCATTCCGGGTGGCTGTCGTGATGCCCAGCGCGATCAATGACCTTGCTTTCAGCCAGAGTATGTATGATGCCCTGGCTGCGATCGAAAGCGAGATGGGTGCTGAGAATTTCGAATTTGATTTCTCGGAAAACTTGTTTGTCGTCGATGACGCCGCGGCTGCATTGCGAGATTATGCCAGCCAGGGTTACAACCTTGTGATCGCGCATGGCTCACAGTACGGCGGATCGCTGCAAGAAATCGCCCCAGATTTTCCTGATACCAGCTTCGCTTGGGGAACTACAGTCGACACATTCACAGATCAAGGCATCAACAACGTTTATGCTTATGAAGCCCGATCAGAACAGGGCGGTTATGTGAACGGTGTGATCGCAGCCTCCTTATCCGAAAGCGGCGTGCTCGGCGTTGTCGGACCGATTGAAACCGGTGATGCCAAGCTGTATGTCGATGGATATGTTGCCGGTGCAGCAGCTACCCGTGCAGACATTGATGCAAATGTCAATTATATTGGCTCATTCAGCGATGTAGCCCTGGCTTCTGCCGCGGCAGAAACACACGTCCAGGCTGGCGCCGCCCAACTCACTGGACCTGCCCAGATGGTTATCGGGGCGATCGGTGTGGCGGAAGAGAACGGCGTTTTGGGGTACGGCCCACAGTCCAGCCCG
>JAUWLJ010000130.1 GCA_030613705.1 Chloroflexota bacterium | reverse complement strand
CGGGTTTTTTCTGCAACCTGAGTCTCGAGCTCTTGGCTGCGGGTTTCGAGGGATTTCACCCGCCAGCGATAGGCGCCAAACAGCCCGGCAACCGTCACCAGGATCAATCCCCCCCGAAACCAGATTGTCTGCCACCAGGGCGGGGTGATAGTAATACTGATTGATGTACCTTCTTCATTCCAAACACCATCACTGTTCGAGCCGATCACATGGAACTCGTACTCCCCTGGATCCAGGTTGGTGTAGGTGGCAAAGCGACGATCTGCCCCAACCTCAGTCCATCCGTCGTCAAATCCCTCCAGCATGTAGCGGTAGCGGTTCGTTGCTGGCGCGCGGTAGTCTAAGGCTGCGAACTCGAATGAGACCACCCGATCTTCGTGAGACAGGGTCATGTGATCGGACTCGGTAATAGAAACCTGCAATATGGAATCTCCACCGATTTCAACAGGCTTGTTGGCTAGATGCAAGGCGGTAAAGACAACCGGTGGGAGATAGGTGCTGGCCTTGACTTGGTGCGGATAGAAGGATGTCAAACCATTGCTTCCGCCGAAGAATAATTCACCACTGGGGGATTTCAAAGCAGAGCCCCACACAAAATCATTGCCTTGCAACCCATCCTTAACATCATAACGCTGAACAGTCTCTGTCCGGGGATTGAATTTATACAGCCCCATCGAAGTGCCGAGCCATAAATTCGAACCCCCTTGCTCAGGTGGGAGGTCATCCTCAAGGATGGACATTACTCCGCCACCAGGGAGACCCTGATCGCTTCGATAATTCACAAACTCACCAGTTTCCTGGTCTAGTTTGTCTAATCCAGCCGAGGTTCCGATCCAGAGTGTGCCATCCTTGGATTCATAGATGGACCAGACAGTATTTCCGCTCAAATTCTGGGGATTATCAGGATTATTCTTAAAACTCGAAAAACGCCCAGTTTCTCTGTCATATCTATTTAGACCAGCTTCTAGAGTACCCAACCACAGATAACCTTGTTGGTCCTCTTGGATGACCGTTATTGTGCTCCCACTCAGGCTATCGGGATCTTGCGGATCGTTTTGGTAAGCGGTGAATTGACCCGAACGGGGGTCGAAGCGGTTGAGACCGAGGTTGGTACCGACCCACAATATACCTTGCGTATCCACGTGAAGCGACCAAATGATGCTGCTTAACAAACCTGAGGGATTTCCTGGGTCGGCATGGTAAACGGAGAACTGCTCCAATTGGGGGTCGAAACGGTTCAACCCACTGTGGGTTGCCAGCCAGAGATATCCAGCCTGGTCCTCAACAATTGCACGGAGCCGGTTGTTGCTCAGGCTGTTTGGTTCGTCTGGGATGTGGGTGTAATGTGCCACCTGCATATTCTGGCGATCGAGTCGGTTAAGGCCACCATCGCCTGTTCCAATCCACAGGACACCATGCCTGTCCTCGTAAATCTCGTGGATGTCATTGCTGTTCAAACTAATCGGATCGCCAGATTTAATGCCATAGTAAGCGAACTGTTTTCCTTGAAGATCGAGCCAATTGACGCCGCCTCCTACAGTCCCAATCCAAAGCAAACCAGAGGTATCCTCATATATTTCACGAATGGTATTATGGCTCAAGCTGTCAGGATCGTCTGGGTCAGCCTGGTAGTGTTCGAAACTCCCTGTTTGGCGATCAAAACGATTCAACCCTCCGACAGACGTACCCACCCATAGAGTGCCAGACTGGCCCTCGTGGATACTTACTACAAAATCATGGCTGAGGCTGAAAGGATCACTGGGATCATTTCGGTAATGGGTAAAACCACTTGTCTCCGGATCAAGGCGGTCGAGCCCACCTCCGGTGCCAATCCACAGCTCCCCCTGACTGTTCTCATAGATAGCACGAACGTTATTCTGGCTCAAGCTTTTGGGGTCCATAGGATCATTGCGGTAGATCGTGAACTGTCCATTCTCACGATTCATCCTGTTGAGACCACCGCCCTCTGTGCCAACCCACAGCGTACCCTGTTTGTCTTCGGATATGGCCCAGATCGTGTCATTGCTCAGACTGAAAGGATCCTCCGGATCGTTCTGATAACGTACAAAGCCTCCAGTCGTCGGATCGTAGCGGTTGAGCCCACCACTATCAGTCCCCACCCATAAGGTACCCTGCCGATCTTCGTATATTGATAATACGGTGGTACTGGACAGGCTATTGAGATCCGAAGGATCGTGTTGATAATGGATAAACTGTTCGGTGGTCGGGTCGTATCGATTCAAACCGCCCCCACTTGTGCCTACCCATATCAGACCTTCCCGATCTTGGTAGAGCGTCACTACCAAGTTTGCGCTGAGACTGTATTCATCACTTGCATCATGCCTGTAAACCTTAAACTCGTAACCATCATAACGGTTTAAACCATCGAAAGTGCCAAACCACATGAAACCCCTGTTGTCGCGCAGGATGCTCGTCACCCTGTTGCTGGAAAGGCCATCCTCAGAGGTGAGATTTTCGAAACGCACCTGCTCTCCAGGTGGAGCGGGGGGTAGCTCAGTCGCTATTATGCTTGGATGGAGAACATCGTATCTTGATGCTTTGGGAAATTTAAGTGGTAACAGCAACAAGGTGGCTGTTATCAGGAGCATGATTACCAATCTTTTGAGGTTAGACAAACCTTGAAGGGATATACTCATTTTTGCTGACTGAGGAGGTAATTCTTAAGATATGGATTGCACGAAAGGAAGAGATTTAATGTAATATATTATATCAATCTTATTTACCCAGAATCTTGAATTTTGATCTCCCTCCTGATTTGAAGCTGGATGCATAGCGTTTAAGAAATGATGTGCGCTTCTCCACCTGATCAAGCATTTTGCTTGATTTCCCACCTGGTACTGGGAGAGTTGAAAATTGTGTAATTTACACTGTGGTTACCTATGTCGGTTCCTCCTTTGCAATGGCTTGATTGATTATTTCCTAGCACTCCAGTTTTGATTTCCTGTGATTAATCATTGACAAAATAGAACTTTTGTGCTATAAATAACCATGATGATTTGGTTTTCAATTGCGCGCCTCTCCCTCAGGCGAAAGGAGTTCTTTCTCGGGTAGAGAAATTCCATCCTTGGTTCATCGGTAAACTATAGAATTGAGATCATATCTGATGGAGGTCAAAATAATTTTTTTTTATTTATTTACTCAAAACCCCCTTTTTCAGGTGGATTTTGAAGGGAAATTTCGTCAGAAAAATACCCTTTTGATAAGTTTATCCCGCACTTGCTGCGGGGCAGTCTGTCCCGTTCTTTATAGCGGGGCGGCTGGTTTCCGGGACTTGCACCTGACCCAAAATATGGTTTTATAGACGCCAATGAGCCGTTTTACCCCCCGCTCTCAGGGGGTCTGCGACAACCGTAACCATAACGCAGGGTCACAGACCCTGCTCGAGCAGAAGATTACTTTGCCAGTGAGGCAAAATCGAAATCGATAAAAGGGATTTCATTTTCGATCCGTTCCTTGCGGTTGCGCATGAAATTTGCCACCCATGGGTCATCAATGTTATCAACATCGATACTGCGGTGGATCACGGCGTATAAATCGATCTCGCGCAGCTTCAAGAAAGATGGGATCTCTTTCAACCATTTCTCCTCGAGATGGTTCTCAGCCTGATAGCCTCTGAGAAAATGAGTCATAAATTCCTTGGTGAAGGCTGCTTGATCCTCAGCCCCCATAACAATATAAAACAGCACAATGGCGATATCATTGATAAACCAGCTGTAAGTGCAGTCATCGAAATCGAAGAGCGTGATCTTACCCTCATCATCCACGAATAAATTCCCCCCATGGGCATCCTGGTGGATCAGACCATAAGAATCTCTCGATCTGGGGAGACTATCCAAATGGGACTTAAGGTTGAGATATTTATCTGTTACCAAAGACTCAGAATCCGGTAACCAACCCTCGATATCCAGCATCTCTGGATCGTCCCATTCTGGTCTTTTCCATGCAAGGTCCGTTGGTATGTACGTCTTTGCCAGGGCATGCATCCTTCCCAGCAGGCGACCATATCGTTCATAAAGAGCCTCACCCCATTGGTCTTTATTGGGAGGCTTACCAGGAGCTTTCTCAAAAGCTGTCGCCAGAAAATGCCCACCATGACCATCTGCAATTGGTACGACCAGCTCTCCATTAACCGTCAAGATGGCTTTGGCAACCGAGGTCCCACCCTGATATAAGTAATTGATCCAATCAACTTCCCCACGGATGAGGTTTTCACTGCGCCGCAGACTGTGTCCAATGCGTAAGATGAAGCTCTGCCCCTGGCGGTCGAATTCATAAATGAAGCTCTCAAATCCATCCAACAGGCGGATGTGATCATCTCGAATACCGTAAGCTTTCGTCACTTGATCTAGAATTTTATCGCTGAACCTTTCTTTTATTCGCCTTTCCATTGTTTTATTGATTGATTCCCAGATAAATTGATTTCGTAATCTCCTGGAGCAAAGGGATATTCTATCATCACGGAGTATGCTCCGCACTGAATTTTCCGATTGTTAAACTTGAAAATTTTTCAAAAAATCCGGTTTCCGGAAGATTGTGTAATCTGGAACAAAGTTGACTTTAAGGGTACAAGTTATATATAATAATTGAGACAAGATGTACTTATTGAAGATATTTTCCAGGTGGGAGATGGCATGTTGTTACGTGTATTCCGCTAGCCGCGCGTTGGCGGTTTTTTAATATATTGCAAGACAAATTTTCTTAATCAAGGGAGAGATGAAATGCTGAAGC
The DNA here is from genome assembly GCA_030613705.1 of Chloroflexota bacterium. Taxonomy (GTDB): domain Bacteria; phylum Chloroflexota; class Anaerolineae; order Anaerolineales; family UBA4823; genus PFL25. Next base: position 1,513 of record JAUWLJ010000130.1, on the reverse strand, counting down.
CAGTAATCATGAGCGTAGATGATGAACCCGTCGTTCTCAAAGCAGTGGGGCGGGATTTGCAGTCCCAATATCAGAGGGATTACCAGATCATCGAGGTGGGATCTGGAGGCGAAGCACTGGACATTGTTTTGAAGCTCAAGCAGCGCAATACAGCGATCGCCCTGTTCCTGGTAGATCAAAGAATGCCAGATATGAGCGGCACCGAATTCCTCGCCCGGGCGGTGAAGTTTTACCCTGAGGCAAGGAAAGTACTGCTGACCGCCTACGCAGACACAGAGGCAGCCATTGAGAGTATCAACGCCATTGGTCTTGATTTCTACCTGTTAAAACCGTGGGACCCCCCAGAGGAAAAACTTTATCCGCTCCTGGATGAATTATTGAGTGATTGGGTGGCAGAGATGCGCGTACCTTACGATGGTATCCGGGTTACCGGCGCGCTGTGGTCTAACAGCAGCCATAAAGTTAAGGATTTCCTAACCCGCAACCAGGTTCCCTACCAGTGGTTGGATATTGAAAAAGACCGCGAAGCGAAGCTGTTGGTTGAATCAGTTGAAGGTGGTGATGTGCGTATACCAATCATATTCTTTCCCGATGGCAGCGTGCTGATTGAACCAGAAACACGCCAGCTGGCAGAAAAAATTGGCATGAAAACTCAGGCTGCCGATCCATTCTACGATTTGATCATCATTGGCGGTGGTCCGGCAGGGCTGGGAGCCGCGGTTTACAGCGGGTCTGAGGGGTTGAAGACCTTGATGATCGAAGGTGAAGCTGTCGGCGGTCAAGCTGGCACCAGCTCACGCATCGAGAACTACTTGGGCTTCCCCAACGGGATCAGTGGATCTGAGTTGGCTCGAAGAGCCGCCACCCAGGCTAAGAAATTCGGGGTGGAGATCTTAACCGCACAGCGAGTAGAAAAAGTGCGGGTCGAAGATCCCTACCGGTATGTCACTTTGAGCGACAATACGCAGCTCAGCTGTCATGCATTGCTGGTTGCTACCGGGGTAAATACACGCCAGCTTGACAAACCTGGTGTTGAGGAATTTTCCGGTGCTGGAGTTTATTATGGTGCCTCACTGGCGGAGGCGATTGCTTATAAAGACCAGGACGTATTTGTCCTCGGCGGCGCCAATTCTGCAGGACAGGCAGCCCTGTTCTTTGCCCGCTATGCCAGGAGTGTGACCATGCTCTCTCGCAGCAGCTCGTTATCAAGAAGCATGTCCGCTTATCTCGTTAAGCAAATTGCGGGGATTGAAAACATCGAGGTGCTCGACGAAACTGAAGTTGAGAGAGTCGAGGGATCAGATCGGCTGGAATCAGTCACCTTTAGCAGCAAATCTACTGGAAAATCGGAAACCCGACCAGCCGCCGCGTTGTTCATCTTTATTGGCGCGGTGCCCCATTCCGACCTTGTTGATGGTGTGGTGGAGAGGGATCGAGTTGGATTCATCCTCACCGGACAGGACCTGGTCGATGAAGGCAAGCGTCCCCAGGGGTGGAAACCCAAGCGTGATCC
>JAUWLJ010000102.1 GCA_030613705.1 Chloroflexota bacterium | reverse complement strand
GGAAGGGCTGCTCGAGTACCAGAAATCCCGCGATCAAGTCAGGTTGGACATTGAAGCAGCTAGACTTAAAGGACATGAATTTTTACTGCAGCACAGGTTATTCAGATCGGACCGCACTGGCGAGATCGTCAATGAGCGCATGCTGCGCATGCCCTTCCCGCCGCGCTGGTTCTATGATTTCCTGCGCGCTCTGGATTACTTCCAGGATTATTATGTTTGGCGATCCAAGCAAGCTATTAGATACGCTGACGAGGAAAGCGATATGCTGGAGGCAAAACATCACAAGGACGAACGTTTTTCGGATGCCATAAAGCTGTTGAGGAAAAAGCGAAAATCCGATGGTAGATGGAATATGATGCGGGGTCCATCCGGAAGGGTATACTTTGAGATGGAGCAGGCAGGAAAACCCAGCCGCTGGAACACATTGCGCGCTTTGAGGGTGCTCAAGTGGTGGGAAGGTGTGCAATGATCGCAACTTTACATGGCAAAATCAGCCTTCTTGAAGAAGGCAGTCTGGTGGTCGAGGTGGGTGGAGTCGGGTTACTGGTCAATGTACCCAGCCCACTTTCAGACGAGCTCGCTCCAGGGCAAACTGTATTCCTGCATACCTACCTGATCGTCAGGCAAGATGCCTTGGCACTATACGGCTTCGATTCTTTTGAAAGCCGCGAGTTTTTCATCCTGCTGCTGGGCGTCAGCGGGGTGGGACCACGATTGGCGGTGACAATCTTATCGACTTTGACACCAGATTCGATCCGCCGGGCAGTCATCACTGAACAGGCAGAGGTGTTCAGCCGGGTGCCAGGGGTGGGGAAGAAAACCTCCCAGAAGATTTTATTCAATTTGCAGGATAAGATTACGAAGGAAGAAGGCTTTGAACCGTTAGCAACGATGAGCGAAGCTGATAGCGAGGTGCTGAGCGCGCTGGTCGCATTGGGCTACAGCGTTGTCGAAGCTCAGGCGGCACTGCAATCTATCCCAAGGGACGCGCCACAGGACGTTGAGCAGCGATTACGTTTAGCGCTGAGGTATTTTTCGTAGATTTTTGGAGGTTGATCTTGTTCGACAACAGTAGAATCGCATTTATCGGGCCAGGAGTGATGGCTGAAGCGATGATCGCGGGATTAATCCGCCAGGAAGTCGCACAACCGTCCAGATTGCTCGCCTCGGGCCCCAGGGTAGAACGGGGAGAAGAGCTGAAGTCCCGCTATGGGATCGAAGCGCTAACAGACAACGCCGCAGCCGCCAAAGCTGCAGATGTAATCGTTCTCTCAGTGAAACCGCAGCGTTTGGGTACGGTTCTTGAGGGTATGCAAGGAGCTGTCAAGCCAGAGGCGTTGATCTTATCGATTGTCGCCGGGGCACCGATCGCTAAGATCAGCGGCATACTGGAGCACAATGCCATTGTGCGTGCCATGCCGAATACACCTGCCCAGATCGGTGAAGGTATTACTGTCTGGACTGCAGCCCCGGCTGTCTCTGAAGAACAGAGAGAAATGGCACGGCAAATCCTGGCCGCCTTGGGAGAGGAGATCTTTCTCGAGGAAGAGTACTACTTGAACATGGCAACTGCACTCTCGGGAACAGGACCGGCATATGTGTTCCTCTTCATGGAAGCGATGGTTGATGCAGGTGTGCACCTTGGATTTCCCCGGCGTGTAGCAGAACAATTAGTTGCCCAAACCGTTCGCGGATCGGTGGATTACTATACCCGCGATACAGACCCGGTGCACCTGGCCCGCCTGCGCAATCAGGTGACCTCTCCAGGAGGGACCTCAGCAGCTGCTCTGTATTACCTCGAAAAAGCGGGATTCAGAACCGCTATTTCAAGAGCGGTGTGGGCAGCCTACGAACGCTCCCAGGAGCTGGGTAAGAATGCCAAGGCTCACTGGCCTGAGATTATGAGCCGGGATGATAGAGAAGCCTGATCATAATTGTGAATAACTAGACAATATGGACGCTTTCAGGTATCATTTGACCGCTTGGATAAAGCAAGGGCGAGATCCTTGCCTACGTTCGTTTTTGTCCACAACAGTAAGCAAGAAGGTGAAATAACATCTGCCAGAAAGGGAAAAGCAAGCCCTTCTGCTTCACGCGTAAAGATTGTTATGGGAAACCTGATTTACCCTGTCCTTGACAAGAAAACTTCCATTCATTGAAAGGAAAAAACATATAACATGGCAGATGCCACTCTGGAATTACTTAAAGAACTAACCGAAGCCAACGGTGTCCCTGGCTATGAAGGTCCTGTGAGGGATCTCGTCCGCAAACATCTGGAACCCCTGGGAAAATTATCCCAGGACAAGATCGGCAGCGTAATCTGCCAGGTAGAAGGAAGCGCAGAAACACCCAAAGTGATGCTGGCCGGTCATATGGATGAGATCGGATTTATGGTAAAGCACATCACCAAGGAGGGATTTCTCCATTTCCTTCCACTTGGTGGTTGGTTTGACCAGGTGCTGTTGGGTCAGCGGGTGGTGATCAAAACCAGGATGGGGGATGTGGTGGGGGTGATCGGGGCCAAACCACCCCATCTGCTTCCAGCAGATCAACGCAACAAAGTGGTCAAACGAAAGGATATGTATATCGACATTGGTGCTACCAGCAAGGAAGAAGTAGAAGAAGCTGGAGTCAGACCAGGTGATCCAGTGATCCCGCGAGCAGATTTTGTCTCCCTGGCAAACGGGAAGACTTATCTCTCGAAGGCATTTGATGACCGGGTCGGGGTGGCATTGATCGTTTCCACTTTAGAGCAGCTCAAATCGTTTGAACATCCGAATACAGTTTATGGGGTTGCCACAGTGCAAGAAGAAGTGGGTGTGCGCGGGGCAACGACCAGCGTACGGGCAGTCGATCCAGATGTGGCTATCGTGCTAGAATCCGATATCGCAGGTGATGTTCCTGGAATCAAGCCGGACGAATCATCTGTAGAACTGGGCAAGGGCCCCACCGTGTTGATTTATGATGCACGCATGATCCCGAATATCAAGTTAAGGGATTTCTTGATGGAAACTGCCGAGGAGATCGAAGTTCCCTTACAGGTGTCCTATATCGAGGGGGGCGCTACGGATGGCGCGGCGATTCATCTGCATAATACTGGCGTGCCGACCGTTGTGATCGGTGTTGCCGCCAGACATATTCATTCAGATAGCTCAATCATCCATCGTGGAGATTATGATAACGCAGTAAAATTACTGGTAGAAATCATCAAGCGATTGGATGCAGATAAAGTAGCAGAATTTACGGCATAATTTTTGTGGAGGAATAATGACGGATCTGATCAAAAACATAACTGCAGACCTGCAAAAGCAAATTGACGACTACAAGCCTGAGGTCGAAGTAAGTGATGTTGGGACAGTGCTTGAGGACGGTGATGGTATTGCCCGTGTGGATGGCCTATCATCCGTGCGCGCCCAGGAGCTGGTGCAATTTGCAAACGGTGTGATGGGCATTGCCTTCAATCTGGAAAAAGATAGTGTAGGTGTGATCATCATGGGTGAATACTCCGCCATTGAGGAAGGCATGATGGTTCACTCCACTGGGAGGATCGCCTCGGTACCGGTCGGGGATGCCCTGATCGGGAGGGTTGTGAATGCCTTGGGGCAGCCGGTGGATGGGAAAGGGGCGATCAACACAGATCGATACCGACCGATTGAGCGCATCGCACCAGGGGTCATCCAAAGAAAAGACGTGGATACACCGGTGCAGACGGGTTTAATCGCTATCGATGCCATGACCCCCATTGGCCGCGGTCAGCGTGAGCTGATCATCGGAGACCGGCAAACCGGAAAAACCGCCATTACGATCGATACGATTATCAATCAGAAGGGCAAGGACCTGCTCTGTATTTACGTAGCGATCGGTCAGAAGAAAGCTGGTATCGCCCGCACGGTGGATGTACTCACTCGCCATGGTGCCATGGACTATACCATTGTCGTTATTGCTTCAGCGGACGAACCAGCGGCCTTGCAGTACATTGCTCCATACGCAGGCTGCGCCATGGGTGAAGAATTCATGGAGACTGGGCGGGATGCCCTGGTGGTTTATGACGACCTTTCGAAACATGCCTGGGCATACCGGCAGGTATCTTTACTGCTTCGCCGTCCACCAGGACGAGAGGCTTACCCAGGAGATGTGTTTTATTTGCACTCGCGACTGCTCGAAAGAGCAGCAAGATTGGCCGACAAGTATGTCATCGTTCCCAAAGATTTCTCTGGAGACAAAGTTGAAGAGAAAGAAGCCCAGGATAAGAAAGTCTATAGTGGCCCGTTAGGCGAACATGATGCTGAAACTGCACTGCAGGAGATGGACAAAGCGGCCGATTATAAGGTTGCCGGTGTGAAAGGGTCGGGTGGTTCTTTGACAGCTTTACCGATCATTGAAACACTCTTGGGAGATGTCTCTGCATACATTCCGACGAATGTGATCTCGATTACGGATGGGCAGATTTACCTGGAGAACAATCTTTTCTACGCAGGCATCCGCCCGGCAATCAACGTCGGTCTTTCGGTGTCCAGGGTTGGTGGCGATGCGCAAACCAAAGCGATGAAGCAGGTTGCCGGCCGACTGCGCTTGGATATGGCTTCATTCCGTGAGCTGGCGGCGTTTGCCCAATTTGGGTCAGATCTGGATAAGGCGACCCAAGCACAATTGAATCGAGGCCAGCAGCTGCAGGAGATATTAAAGCAGTCTCAATATGAACCTCTCTCTCTTGAGAGCCAGGTCGTGATCCTGTTTGCGGGGACGAACGGTTATGCAGATGAGGTGCCAATAGACCGGATGCAAGCCTGGAAAGAGAGCTTATTACGCTATATAGACACTTCTCACTCGGAGCTGGTCAAAGATATTGCTGAAAAGAAGGAATTGACTGAGGAGAGTGAAGCCGCCCTGCGCGAAGCGATCAAAACTTTCAATTCAACCTGGCAGTAGATCATCATGACAACCGCAAGAGAAGTCCGACTTCGAATTCGCAGTGTGAAGAACATAGCCCAAGTGACGCGCGCTTTGCAGGCAGTCAGCGCCAGCAAAGTTCGCAAAGCGATGCAGGCCGTGACAAACACGCGTCCTTATGCCACTAAAGCCTGGCAGGTTCTTACCCATATCGCTGGTCAGCCTGGACGGGAATCACTGCATCCCCTGCTTACTCGCCGCGAAAAAGTAAACAACGTGCTGGTGGTCTTAGTGACTGGCGATCGCGGCCTGGCAGGAGCTTACACGACGAATATCGTACGCTTTACCTTGAACCAATTTGGAGATTATCCTGTTCCAGTGAGATACATCACCGTTGGACGCAAGGGGCGTGATTTAATGTCCCGTCGTGGTGAGCAGATCATTGCTGAGTTCAGCAAACTCCCGGCTGCTCCATCCTTCGCTGATGTTTCTGCCATTGGACGGCTGGCTGTGGATGAATATTTTGAAGGTCATTGCGATGAGGTGTATCTGGTATATACAGATTTCATCAATATGATCACCCAGGTCCCAACGGCGAAGAAAATGCTTCCACTTGAGATCGGTGAAGAAGCAGATCGTGTACAAGATTTTACCCGGGCAGAACGGGGTGCAGCCTCATCCTACATATATGAACCGGGACAAACAGAAATTTTGGATGAAATTGTGCCGCGTTTTACAGCTTTGCAGGTTTACCATGCGATCCTGGAATCGCTGGCCAGCGAACATGCAGCCCGGATGGTGGCAATGAAGAACGCTACTGACAGCGCCACTGAGCTCGCCGCTGGACTGCAGCTTGAATATAACCAAGCCCGCCAGCAAGGGATCACTAACGAAATGCTGGATATCACTGGTGGTGCTGAGGCACTTAGTCAAAGTTAAATAAGCAGTCACAGAACAACAAAGACAAGTCATTGATTGATGGAGAAGAAATATGGCAGAAGCAACAGGTAGAGTTGTACAGGTTTTAGGCGGAGTAGTTGATGTTGAATTTCCTAGCGAAAACCTGCCGGAAATCTATGAAGCGATACTGGTCCAGCGAGAAGATGATGAACCTCTGGTGCTTGAAGTGGAGAAGCACCTGGGAGATAATTGGGTACGGTGTGTAGCCATGGATTCTACCGATGGGCTGCCGCGTGGCGTACCGGTTGTGGCGACAGGATCACCTATCAGAGTCCCGGTAGGGCCAGTAACTTTAGGACGAGTTTTTAATGTTTTAGGACACCCAATCGACGATAAAGGTGAGGTTAAATCTGATCTATATTATCCAATCCATCGCCCAGCACCTGAATTCTCCGAACAATCCACGCGAGTTGAAATATTTGAGACTGGAGTGAAGGTGATTGACCTGATCGCCCCCTTCACGAAAGGTGGTAAAACTGGAATCTTCGGTGGAGCCGGCGTAGGTAAAACGATCATTATTCAGGAATTGATTCGCTCCATCGCTACCGTTCACCAGGGAAATTCTGTGTTTGCGGGAGTTGGTGAGCGAACCCGAGAAGGGACTCAGCTGCTGCGCGAAATGCTTGAATCTGGCGTGATGAAAGATACAGTGATGGTATATGGGCAGATGAATGAACCATCTGGCGTGCGGTTGCGTGTAGCCTTGTCAGCTCTATCGATGGCGGAGTATTTCCGAGACCAGGGTCGCGATGTTCTTCTGTTCATTGATAATATCTACCGCTTCAGCATGTCGGGCTCCGAGGTCTCTGCATTATTGGGTCGCATGCCATCTGCAGTAGGTTATCAGCCAACCCTGGCGACGGAAATGGGAGAACTACAGGAACGGATCACTTCCACGCGGGTAGGATCGATTACTTCGATGCAGGCGGTATATGTACCTGCGGATGATTATTCAGATCCTGCACCAGTCGCAACGTTCACCCACCTGGATGCAACAATCGCTCTGGAGCGATCGATCGTGGAAAAGGGGATTTACCCGGCGGTGGATCCATTAGCTTCAACATCCCGAATTCTGGATCCAATGGTCGTTGGTGAAGATCACTATGAGACCGCAAGAGAAGTCCAACAGGTTCTCCAGCGTTATAGAGACTTGCAGGATATCATCGCCATCCTGGGTGTGGATGAGTTAAGTGAAGATGATAAATTGATCGTATCACGAGCGCGAAAGATAGAACGATTCTTTTCTCAGCCAATGTTTGTCGCCCAGCAATTCACTGTTTTGGAAGGCCGATATGTCACTCTCACGGCGACGGTCCGCGGGTTCCGCGAGATCCTGGATGGGAAGTATGACGATCTTCCAGAGCAGGCTTTCATGATGATTGGAACAATCGACGAAGCGGTTGAAAAAGCTGCAGTACTTTCTGCATAAGAGGGTCCAATGCCAATTCGATGTGAAATCGTA
>JAUWLJ010000280.1 GCA_030613705.1 Chloroflexota bacterium | reverse complement strand
ACCCCTAGGAATACCAGGAGAATGAATGTGGCCGTCAAGTTAATCATGTCTTGGGATATCCTTCCTGGTCGAGAACAGGAATACTTTGAGTTCGTGGTTCGTGAGTGGGTACCGGGTATCCAACGCTTAGGTTTGGAGCCCACGGATGCTTGGTTTACAATGTATGGAAACCATCCCCAGATCATCGCCGGGGCACAGATCGATGACCGACAAGACCTGAACATTTTATTAGATTCAACGGAGTGGTTAGCATTAACCGAACGATTGCTAAATTTTGTTACTGATTTTTCATATAAAGTCGTCCAAGCCCGGAAGGGTTTTCAAATGTAATCAGTGAATTTCGATCACTGGTTCTGGGTTCATCCAACCAGCAGTAATTTCACTCGATTAATTTTTTTCATAACCCAAGATTGAAACTCTGAATGTCTACCTCATTGGCAGTTCGTCTGCTCAATTGGTATCAGGACCACGCTCGCTGGTTACCCTGGCGCGATCATCCCAACCCATACACAATTTGGATTTCCGAGGTCATGCTCCAGCAGACACGTGTGGATACCGTGATCCCTTATTATGAACGTTGGATGGAGCGCTTTCCCACCCTTGTATCATTGGCCCATGCTTCCCAGCAGGAAGTATTAACCGTGTGGGAAGGTTTGGGCTATTACTCGCGCGCCCGCAATCTTCACCAGGCAGCCCAGATCGTGATGGATGAATTAGGGGGAAAACTCCCCAAAGATGTAAGCCATTTACGCCGTCTGCCAGGCATAGGTCGTTATACCGCCGGCGCGATCGCATCGATCGCCTTTGGGATGGATGAACCGGCATTGGATGGCAACATTCGCCGGGTGCTTGCCCGTGTTTTCGATGTCCGCCATCCCGCTCGTTCACCGGCAGGCGAAAAGCGTTTATGGGAGCTCGCCAACGCTCACCTGCCCGCTGGTCAAGCAGGAGAATACAACCAGGCATTCATGGACTTGGGTGCTTTGATCTGCACTCCGCGCCAACCAAATTGCGCCGAGTGCCCGCTTAACAACACCTGCAAAGCATTTTCTCTCGGCGTGCAAGCCGAACGCCCGGTCAAACTTAAGAAAGAGCCGATCCCCCACTACATTGTCAGCTCAGCGATCATCCAACGGGATGAGCTTGTATTAATCGCCCAACGTCCACCGCATGGATTGTTGGGGGGCTTGTGGGAATTTCCAGGCGGAAAAGTGGAGCCGGGAGAGGATCTGGTATCTGCTCTTAAACGAGAAATCCGCGAGGAGCTGGGCGTAGATATTGAGGTCAGGTCGGCTTATGGGGTTTACCAACATGCCTATACACACTTTCGCGTTACCCTGCATGCCTTCCTCTGCACGTTGAACGGTAGCCAACCGCACAGCATTTACCACACCGAATTTACCTGGACAAATCCTCCATCGCTGAAAAATTATCCTATGGGTAAGATCGATCGCCAGATCTCCAACGCTTTGCTCAATCTCCAAGAAACATTCATATCTACTACATAATCCTATGCTCATCGTTGATTCGCACCAAGACCTAGCCTGGAACATGCTGTCTTTTGGCAGAGATTACACTCGCTCTGTAGAAGAAACGCGCCGCCTGGAGGCAGGCGGACAAACCCCGCTGCACAATGGTGATAGTTTACTCGGCTGGCCCGAATACCAGCTTGGCCAGGTTGCAATTGCCTTTGCCACCCTCTTCGCTGCTCCCCTACGGTACAAACTAGGTGATTGGGACACTCTGACCTACGCCAATACCAGCCAGGCACATTCCTCCTACAAGGCACAACTTGACGCCTATCACCAATTGGTCGATGAACACCCTGATAAATTCCAGCTGGTACAAACCTTGCAAGATTTAGAAAAGGTGCTCGCTGATTGGGAACAAGTGGAAGATGGTGATCATCCCGTCGGATTAGTAATTCTGATGGAAGGTGCAGAGGGTGTACACCAACCAGCTGAGCTGGAAGAATGGTGGGGACGGGGAGTGCGTTTGATTGGTCCTGCATGGGCCGGGACGCGCTTCTGCGGTGGTACCCGCGAACCTGGTCCATTAACCTCTGAAGGTTATGCCCTTCTTGAAGGAATGTCCGAATTTGGTTTCACATTGGACTTGACCCACATGGACGAGCAAGCTGTCTTGCAGGCACTTGATGTCTACCCGAGATCAATTGTGGCCACCCACAGCAATCCGCATGCGTTGCTAAAAGGTGCTGAGATCAACCGCTTTCTGTCCGACAGGGTTTTGCAGGGGTTGATCGAAAGGGATGGTATCGTCGGCATACCCCCATTCAATAAGTTCTTACGCTGGGATTGGACCTCTAGTGAAGGCCGGGAGGCAATCACTTTGGAACTGGTAGTTGATCACATCGATTATATTTGCCAGTTGGCAGGAGATGCAAAACATGTGGGGATCGGCACAGATTTTGACGGTGGTTTTGGGCTGCAATCAGTCCCCGCCGAAATTAATACCATCGCAGATTTACAAAAACTGGTCCCTCTTCTTGGAAAAAGAGGCTATACTAGAAACGATATTACAGCTATCATGGGAGAGAACTGGCTATCCCTGTTGAAGGAAACCCTACCCAAATCCGTATGAATCAGACTGCAAACCATACCTCCTATGGGCAATTCCGCATCCGACTTGGGATGATCCTCATGCTGGTCGGTTTTGTGATCTTTCTGATCGGTGCGGTTCCGGATTTGTTTGGTTTGGATCGCAGTCCGGTAATCGGCTTTGTTCAGATTACAGTCTTTTTGATCGGTTTAGCGATCATCTGTCTGGGTGGTTACATCTGCTTGAATGGATTGTGGAATAATCACCCAAAGACCATCCTGGCTGATATTGGGCTGCGCCTCGTCAGCACGGGCTTCGTGATCGCAGTGATCTCTGGCCTGGCAGACGTATTTGGCTTTGGTACCCAATTGTCCCCCGAAATCCCGTTTTATGGTCCCTGGCAGGCCATGGGCGTTTTAATTGGAGAAATAATGATCATCCTGGGGTTTATATTCCAAATCCCCTTCAGGTTCCAGCGAGAAGAATCCGACAATCCTAAAGGGAATAAAGGGAATTCTGAGACACACCCAGTAGACATGGTCTTCGAGTGAGGCTGGGTCCGGTTTACCACCCCTGATAAATTCGAAAACGTTATTAATCCATAATCAATCTGTAATCAATACTTTTAGAAAGGATTTTCTTATGAGCACTAAAGTCACTTGGCTGGGTCACGCTGCACTTAGTTTAGAAACAGGTGGATACAACCTCCTGGTCGACCCGTTCCTTTCCGGAAACCCAGCTGCATCTGTCGGTCCAGAAGAGGTGCAGGCCGATTTCATTTTGCTGAGTCATGGGCACGGTGATCACCTCGGCGATACGGTTGCCATCGCAAAACGTACTGGGGCGACCGTGATCACCAACGCTGAATTGAGCGATTGGATGGGAAAACAAGGAGTGAAATCACACGGCCAGCACCTGGGTGGTGGTTATCAGCATCCTTTTGGATACTTGAAATTAACCTTGGCGATCCACGGTTCCGGTTTACCAGATGGATCATATGGAGGAAACCCGGCCGGATTTCTGCTCACAACCAGCGATAACAAGAAAATCTACCTGGCTTGTGATACCGGCCTGTTTGGAGACATGCGACTGATTGGTGAGGAAGGTATCGACCTAGCGGTTCTGCCGATCGGT
>JAUWLJ010000027.1 GCA_030613705.1 Chloroflexota bacterium | reverse complement strand
GATCAAGGTTGTCGCAATGGCAGGTGGCGTAGGGGGTGCAAAGCTGGTCGATGGCTTATCCAGAATCCTGCCGAGCGATTCTTTGACCGTGATTGTTAATACCGGGGATGACTTCGACCACCTCGGTCTGCGTATTTGTCCTGATCTAGACACTGTCTGCTACACTTTGGCTGGTTTAGCCAATTTGACTACCGGTTGGGGACAAAAGGCAGAGACCTGGAACGCTTTTCAAAGCCTTGCTGAACTGGGTGGACCAACCTGGTTTCGGCTGGGCGATCGCGATTTGGGTACCCACCTGGAGAGAACCAGGTTGCTCGCAAAAGGCTATACACTAAGTGAGGTAACTAATAAATTTTCTGAGGTCTGGGGTATCGAACCACACGTCTTACCGATGAGTGATGATCAGATCCCAACAATGGTGCAGTCAGACGAGGGCGAATTGGGATTTCAAGATTATTTTGTCAAGCGTAAATGCCAGCCGCATGTTACCGGTTTTTACTTCGCAGGTATTGAATCAGCTCAACCTAGCCCAGGAGTGGAGAAATCATTGTTCGAAGCTGAAATCGTGCTCATCTGTCCTTCGAATCCTTGGGTCAGCATCGATCCGATCCTGGCTGTTCCTGGTATCAAAGAAGCCATTTTGGATGATACGGGACGGAAACAAGTGATCGCTGTCTCGCCCATTATCGCTGGAGCAGCTGTAAAAGGTCCTGCTGCGAAAATGTACCTGGAAATGGGGTTGAATCCATCCGCCGCCAGTGTCGCCCAGCATTATGGTTCTCGGAATATGGGAGGTTTACTAAATGGATTTGTTTTTGATCACCTCGATATTGACCAGGATCAGGAGATAACCGGATTAGGATTGGCTACATTGGTAACGAATACCCTCATGAAGACTCTTGAGGATCGGATCCGTCTTGCTGAGCAGGTGGTTGATTTCGGTAAAAAGTTAGTTAACGCTAATATGTTACCTTAGATCGAGCCTGACGATGAACATAACAAAATTATCGGCTCCGAAAAATATAATCATTGATATACTCATCTGGTAAGGAAGATTGGTGTAGATTATCCGTAGAAAATTGAAAGGACAAGATAAATGACATTATGGGCGATCGTTCCGGTTAAGCCTTTACGGAGGGGAAAATCACGTTTGGCGGGAGTATTAACGGAAGAGGAGCGTTTGGACCTAAACAGTCAGTTACTAATTCATACTGTAGACACATTAAAAGAAATACCAGAAATTGAGCACGTACTGGTCGTCAGTCGTGACCAGGCAGCTTTATCTTTAGCACGTGCCCATGGAGCGCGCACCGTGCAGGAGAATGGAGCACCCGAGCTAAACGTTGCTCTTACACGAGCCACGATTGTCGCTAAGAGATATGCGACCCGTGGTGTCCTGATCATTCCCTCAGATTTGCCGATGATCTCAAAGGAAGATGTTTATGCCATGCTTGAGCTGGTTAAAGATCCCCCTGTTGTGATAGTAGTACCAGATCGGAAGAAAGAGGGGACCAACGCCCTATTGGTTTGCCCTGTGGGATTGATTGAGTATGATTATGGCCCCGACTCATTCGAGCGCCATTGTCAACGCGCCCGGCAGGCTGGTGCACGTTTAGAGATTTGTGAGCTTCCCTCACTCGCCTTGGACATGGATGTGCCTGAGGACTTAGAACTGGTGAGTAACGAGATGGAAAGCTGGTCTGCCTGAAAGAATTATCCTATAATTCATCAAAAATACCCCGTTTGCGGAGGTTCCGATGTCTGAACGCGTTGCTCTATATTTACAAGATGCCCATGATTTGCGCCAGGGTCTGGATTACGTGCGTTACGCTGAGGAGCGTGGCTTCGAAGCCGTTTGGCAGGCTGAATCACGGCTGGTGCGAGACGCAGTCGTGCCGATGGCAGCTTATGCTGCAGTAACTGAGAGTATTAAAGTCGGTTCTGGGGTGATTAATAACTGGACGCGCAATATCGGACTCTTGGCTTCTACATATCTGACCCTCGATGATCTGGCGCCCAACCGTATTATTTGCGGTATTGGTGCCTGGTGGGATCCACTCGCTCGTAATGTAGGCATCGAGCGGCGAAAACCTCTTACCGCAATGCGAGAAACTGTCGAAATTCTCCGTCGATTATTGAACATGGAAAGGGTAACTTTTCACGGGGAATTTATTCATGTGGATGGGATAGAACTGGATGTGGTCCACGGGCGCAGGGAACCCAGAAATGTGCCGATAATGATCGGCGCAACTGGAAATAAGATGATGGAACTCACCGGTGAGATCGCAGATGGGGTGGTTTTAAACTATTGTGTCCCCCCTGAATACAATGATCGTGCCTTGGAGCGATTAGCACGGGGTGCGAAGAAATCCGGAAGAACCCTGGACGATATTGATCGACCGCAACTGGTTGTATGTTCAGTTGACACTGATCGGGAAAAAGCGATGGATAGCACTCGCGAATTACTGACTCAGTATCTCGCTCAACAACCGCATATCGCCAAAGCGTCTGGTGTATCGCAGGACGTGGTGGATGAAATCCAATCCATCCTGGGTTGGCCGGCAACGAAAGAACAGATCCAGCAAGCCAAGCACCTGGTTTCAGAAGATTTGATCACCCGCATCACCGCCTCGGGGACACCCGAAGAAGCCCGCACCAAGGTAGATGAATACCGCCGGCATGGCTGCACCGCACCGATTTTGTATCCCGTGGGTGGGGATGTCAAATTGTTGATTGATACATTTTCATAATTGGTTCATGGTCAGATATCAGCTTCTGAGGAGCTGGTGGATAAAATTTCGTAATAATGAGTTTGCAAAATTCAAGGCGGAGCTGCCTCCGCCTTTTTTAAAATAATTGACCGCTCAAAAAATCAAGATATCTTCGTCAGCAAATGCTCGCATCGCATAATCATTTATCCCTGTCCGATTCCATCCCCTGCTGGTTGAGAAAAGGATTTATCTCTTTTTGAGCATAGTATAATCTTACCTATTAGGAGTGATTAAGCCATGCATAAACTGCAACCCAATTCCCTTCATTGCTTCGTTTGCGGATTGGCAAATCATAACGGATTACAGTTGCGTTTTTATGAAACTGGTCCTGGTGAAGTTACCGCTGATTATACGGTTCCTGATCATTTTCAAGGTTACCCGGGGGTGGTTCATGGTGGGATTGTTACCGCCATGTTGGATGAAGTCACCGGGCGTGCTCACATGCATGGTGAGCAGACCCGGTTCATGTTTACCGCCAAACTAGAAATTCGATTCCGCAAAAATGTACCTGTCGGAGAGCCGCTGCGCGTGGTCGGGCAGGTGGAAAAATCCAAATCCAGGATGGCCTCCAGCACTGGTAAGATTTATGGACCGGATGGTGATCTGCTGGCTGAGGCGAAAGCTTTGCTTGTTAATCTCCCCGAAGATGCGATGAAAGACGTCGACTTGGAGGCTTTAGGGTGGAAAGTCTATCAGGATGGAGCGGAAATTCAGGATTTGAGTGAAAAATAATGATCGTCGAATATTATCGCCCTCAGAATCTCGCTGAAGCGCTTGCACTGGTAGATGATCCGGAAACCAAAACGGTATTCATGGGTGGAGGCTCCGCCATCGACCGTTACAAAATTGAACCCTTTGCGGTGGTAGATTTACAAGATCTGGGATTGAATACTCTGCGAACAAAAGGAAATACACTCGAGATCGGCGCAACGGCAACTTTACAGGCGGTTTACGAACAGTCCCAGATTCAAACAGGTTTGAAGAATGCCATCTATCGAGAAGCATCACTAAATCTCCGGCAGGTAGGCACGGTTGCAGGGACTCTGGTCGCCTCTGATGGGAGATCTCCTTTCGCTACGGCTATGCTTGCCCTCGATCCATCTATCACTTTAATTCCTGGGGAAGAGCGTATCAATTTAGGGGATCTTCTGGCATTGCGTGATAAGAATCTAAACTCGAAGTTGATCACAAAAATTACGTTGCCCTTAAACGTTCAATTAGCTTATCAATATGTCGCTCGCACGCCCGCTGATTTACCTATCGTATGCACAGCCGTTGCACTTTGGCCATCAGGCAGGACAAGAGTCGTCTTAGGGGGTTCTGGTGAGACACCCATTTTGGCGATGGATGGTCCCGAAAGAGGTGGGGCAGAGATATCTGCGGCTGCTGCGTATAGCCAGGCTGGAGATCAATGGGCATCTGCTGAATATAGGCAAGAAATGGCCCAGGTATTGGTAAAACGTTGTTTATCTAGATTGGATAGATAGAAAAATCCTTTCACATCCAATCATTATCCTTATAGAGTGATTTTATGAATGTAAACCTGATTGTTAATGGTAAAGCACATCCAGTTGAAATTAGCCCAGGGGATACTTTACTCAAGGTATTGCGTTCGCTGGGATACTTTGGAGTTAAACACGGTTGTGAGACCGGAGAGTGTGGTGCCTGCACGGTTTTACTGGATACTGTACCGATTAATGCTTGTATTTTCTTAGCTGCCCAGGCAGAAGGATATCATCTCGAAACTATTGAATCCGTGGGTGAGCATCCGCAGCAGGGATGGAAAACCACTTCGGGTCTTCACCCGATTCAGGAAGCTTTTGTGGAGAGCGGCGCTATTCAGTGTGGCTTTTGCACTCCAGCGATGATCCTGGCCGGGAAAGAGCTGCTCAACCGCGAACCAAATCCGAGTGAGGCGGAAATTAGAGAGGCATTTTCAGGAATCTTATGTCGTTGTACAGGATATATAAAACCCATCCAGGCTGTTTTGAGAGCTGCAGCCGCGCTGCGTGGCGAAGAGATCGAACCATTTGAACGAAGAATTCCTGCCTCTTTTGATTTCTTAAGTGACGATGCTGATTCCTCAACAGGTTTTGATCGTTCTCCGGGTGAACCTGAAAGGGATGAGCCTGCAGGTGAAGTGATCACTGCCACCAGGGTGATGCCGCGCATCCAGGTCACACCGGAGATTGAATCCTGGCAGCGAGTGGGCAAACCAGAAAGGAAAGTAGACGCGGTGAAGCTGGTTCAAGGGAAACCAGCCTTTGCTTCCGACCTTGAAAAACGCGGCATGATGGTTGCCAAGGTCCTGCACAGCCCAGTCGCTCACGCCCGTATAAAACATATCGACAAATCAAAAGCATTGGCTTTGCCAGGTGTTGCCGCTGTGCTTACCTGGCAGGATATCCCCAGGGTGGTTTATTCCACTGCTGGCCAATCAGATCCCATCCCTGGACCTTTGGACTCATTCTCCTTGGATAATAAAGTTCGGTTTGTCGGCGACCGGGTGGCATTCGTTGCGGCAGAGACAGAGGAAATTGCCATTCAAGCGTTGGAGTTGATTGAAGTCGAGTATGAACCTCTGGGTGCGGTATTTGATCCAGGGCAGGCATTGCAGCCTGGTGCACCCATCTTACATGACGAACCCGAATACGTGAATTTTGCGGAGTCCGATCCCTCCCGTAATCTGGCGGCTGAGATAAGGATTGATATTGGCGATGTTGAGAAAGGATTCGCCGATGCCGATCATATCTTTGAAGCAGAGTATGAAGTGCCTAAAGTCCAACAAGCTCACATTGAGCCGCATGTTTCGATCACCTATTGGGATGAAGATGACCGCTTGGTGATCTACACCAGCACACAGGTCCCATTCCACGCGCGCCGCCAGCTCGCTCCTGTGCTTGGATTACCGATCAAACGCATCCGCGTGATCAAGCCTCGCATTGGAGGTGGTTTTGGGGGAAAACAGGAGATTTTGAGCGAGGATGTTGCTGCTCACCTCACGATCGCAACGGGCAGACCCGTTATCTATGAATACACCCGTGAAGAAGAGTTTATCGCTGCTAGGTCGCGTCATCCTATGCGCCTCCGCATGAAGACAGGTGTCAAATCAGATGGCACAATAACTGCAAATGCAATGTATGCCCTATCAGATACCGGTGCCTATGGCGGGCACGCACTGACAGTTACTGGCAACACGGGGCATAAATCGATGGCTTTATATGTTGGTGATGGCGATTACCGGAAATCCCCCAATATTCGTTTCTATGCTGACGTGGTCTACACCAACAATCCACCATCAGGTGCTTACCGCGGGTATGGTGTTCCACAAGGATTTTGGGCTGTGGAGCGCCATCTTGAGAAAATTGCCAACGATCTAAAAATGGACCCAATCGAATTCCGCACCAAGAATTCGGTCCGGGAAGGGGAGCTGCAGCCATTCAGCACCGCCTGGAGCGAAGGTCGCGAACCGCAACCAGAGATTATCGAAACCTGCGGTTTGGAGGAATGTATCCGCCAGGGAAAAGCGGCAATAGGTTGGGATCAAAAACATGGTAATCAGGGTTGGCATAAGGTTCAAGGAAAACCACACCAGAGGAGAGGGATTGGTGTCGCTCTGGTCATGCAGGGTACAGCCATACCTTACCTGGATATGGGCAGTGCCAGTATCAAGATGAACGATGATGCCTCTTTCAACCTGCTGGTAGGTGCAACCGATCTGGGCACTGGCTCAGACACGGTCTTGGCACAGATGGCAGCTGAAGTATTGGGAGTGGCGATGGAGGATATCATTATCTATTCCTCAGACACCGACTTCACGCCATTTGATAAGGGTGCATATGCCTCATCGACGACATACATTTCCGGCGGGGCAGTGGTAAGGGCTGCAGAGGGCGCCGCGAAACGCATTCGCCTGCGTGCAGCCAGCATGCTAAACCAGGAGACAGATGATCAATTAGTCAACCCAGAGGACATTCGTCTGGTTGACCGCCGTGCTGTTTCACCCGATGGTCGATCGATCCCATTGACGGAGATCGCTCTCGAGACTTTGCATCATAGCGATCAGGAACAGATCATGGGCATCGGTTCTTTTATGTCTCCAGTCGCTCCACCACCATTTGCAGCCCAATTCGTGGAATTGACCGTTGATGTGGAAACAGGTCAGATTGTGGTAGAGAAACTGGTCATGGCAGTTGATTCAGGGGTAATTGTCAACCCCCTGACCGCCTCAGGACAAGTTGAAGGCGGCATGACCCAGGCTCTCGGCTATGCAGTCAGCGAAGAAATGGTTTACGACTCGCAGGGTCGGGCAAGGGAAACAGATCTGCGGGATTACCATATTTTTCAGGCACACGAAATGCCAGATCTGACGACGATCTTTGTCGAGACTTTTGAACCATCCCATCCATTTGGCGTCAAAGCAGTTGCAGAAATCCCGATAGATGGAGTCGCTCCTGCTGTTGGTAATGCTGTTTTTGATGCAGTTGGAGTAAATATTGACAATAATCCAATTACACCTGAGAAGGTTTGGCGAGAACTGAAGGTAAAGGAAGGTAAAGCCTAAATCTCTTGTTACCTGATAACAATTCAGCTTCTGATTAGATAAAGAAAACACTGATTGCAAACTGCCTTAGACGAGATATGCAAACCTGATATGCATTATATTGAAATTTTCAAACGAAAGTAATCTAATAAATGTCCCGAACTTATGTCATAGGTCACGTTAATCCCGACACAGACTCGATCGCCTCGGCCATGGGGTATGCCTGGTTCCTTCACGAACTTAATGGCGAGGACATTCAAGCGGCACGGGCAGGTCCGGTCAATCCTCAAACCATATGGGTCCTGAAAAGATTGGGATTGGAACCACCGCTGTTGTTAAACGATGCTTCTCCCCGTTTCGAGTCAGTATCGCTAAGGTTGGATACAACCACTCCTGATGAGCCTTTAAGAGCAGCCTGGGCGATCGCCAGCCGTACCTGGGGAGTAGCGCCGGTTGTCAAAGAAGACGGCACCCCCTTTGGCTTAATCAATGGACCCAGCCTATTTGCACTACTAAGTAAGTTGATCGGGCCGCATCCTCGCCGTCAAGAGATGCGCATTTCGGATATATTGGATCTGCCGTGCCGGGAGGCAGCAAACACGGATGTACCCTACTTCCAGGTATCTGGTCGCATCCGTGACTCGATCTTGAGAATATTACGGTCCGAAGGTGATGATTTCTGGGTAGTCGATGAGCAGGGGAAATATATCGGTGTCTGTCGCCAACGCGAAGCCCTCAATCCACCCCGCTTGCGGTTGATTTTAGTGGACCATAATGAACCTAACCAGGCCATTGGAGCTCTGGAAGAAGCTGAGCTGGTTGAGATCCTGGATCACCATCGCCTGGGCAGCACCACCACCCATGTGCCCATCCGATTCACGATCGATGTTGTGGGAAGTACGAGCACGTTGGTCACCGAGCGAATAGAGGAGTCAGGCTTGAGTGCTCCACCAAGCCTGGCTGGTTTATTGCTGGCAGGATTGCTGGCTGACACATTGCTGCTGCACTCCCCAACAACCACCGATCGGGATAAACAGATAGCTGAACGTCTCTCCCGCTGGGCATTTATCCCTGGCGCTCCCCTCGAGGGGGAAACGATTGAATCCTTCGGTGAGCAAGTGATTCAAGCCGGTTCGGGGATCGCCAGCCGCCAACCAAGTGAGGTTGTCAGCACAGATACCAAAGTCTATGAGGCAGGTGGGGAGGAGTTCGCTATCGCCCAGGCTGAAGTGACCGACCTGGTTATGCTAAAAGAACGGCTTCCTTCTTTAAGACAGGCATTATGCGATCTGCGAGATAAAAGGGGATTGGATTTTGCGATGTTGATGGTAACAGACGTAGTGGGAGGATCTAGTCGCTTAATATTGACCGATGATCTGCCCATTCTTGGAGAATTACCTTACCCGAAGCAACCCGATGGAACATTATTCGCGGAGGGCGTTGTCTCACGAAAAAAGCAGCTCCTACCGGTTGTGCTTGGTTTACTTGAAGGATAATCAACGAATTTCATTACTTGAGGGAACAAACTGGTTATGTCCATCTGGCGTGCGGTAGCCGAACTTGAAGATAAACATGAAGCTGGAGTCCTTTGTACAATAATCCACAGTCAAGGGTCAACTCCACGCCATGCCGGCAGCAAGATGCTTGTTTATGCTGATGGCAGCATTACAGGCAGTGTTGGTGGTGGAGAATTAGAAAGTAGAATCATTACTGCTGCCCTCGAATCAATAAGCGATGGCAAACCTCGCCGGTTGGATTACAACATGAGCGATCCTGAACAGGGAGATCCTGGGGTGTGCGGCGGCCAAGTGGAGATTTATGTGGAACCGATTGTACCGAAACCCACACTTGTTATCGTTGGAGCAGGACATGTTGGTCGAGCTGTAGCTCATCTTGCCCATTGGTTGGATTTTAGAGTTGTCGTCAGTGATGATAGACCTGATTTCTGTGACCCTGAGGTAATTCCAGAGGCAGCAGAATTTTTCCCGCTTCCATTTGAGCAATTGAGTGATCAGCTCAAAATTTCTCCCTGGACATATTTAGTCTTGACCACGCGCAGCGTTGATATTGATGTCCCGGGATTGCCAAAGATTCTGGATTCGCCTGCTGCATATATCGGTGTGATTGGTTCGAAACGCCGTTGGGAGACAACTCGCAAACAACTGGAGCAGTCGGGCATCTCTGCGGATAAGATTAATCGCGTTCAATCCCCGATGGGTATTGAAATCCATGCTGAGACTCCTGAGGAGATTGCCGTCAGCATTATGGCGGAGATCATTAAAATTCGGCGAGGAATTGAATCCTAGATTGATTTGAAATGTTTTTTACATCAAATCGTGCTGCCTTGATCAGTGCGACGGGAATGGTTGGAGAACTACATGTGGCGTGAGTACCTGAACGTAAATTCCATCGACGAAGCGCTGGATATCCTGTCTGAGCGCGGCGATCGCGCTCGGCTGGTCGCTGGAGCGACCGACTTGACCCTTGAAATCGAGCGTGGTGTGCGGGTAGGCATTGACACCTTAGTTGATGTGACCCGAATTCCGGGTTTAGATCAAATCAGCCTGGATGAAGAAGGACAGATCCATCTTGGTCCATTGGTCACCCACAACCACTGTATAGCTTCTAAATTAATTCGAGAGAGAGCATTTCCGCTCGTTCAAGCAGCCTGGGAAGTGGGTTCACCACAAATACGAAACCGGGGAACAATTGCTGGAAACTTGATCACCGCCTCTCCAGCAAATGATACGATCACACCCTTGATGGCTCTGGGTGCATTGGTAACTTTACGGTCTCGCACCCAAGAGCGCATCATACCCCTACAAAGATTCTATCTGGGAGTTAGAGAGACAGTGATGGAGCCGGATGAAATGCTGGTGGATATCTCCTTCCACGCTATGGTCTCAAATCAATCAGGAACATTTATCAAGCTGGCATTACGGCAGGCACAGGCCATCTCACTGGTAAATATAACCGCGGTCATAACCTTCTCTGACTCAAAGAGCGCATCACAAGATGAGCATATCGTCGAAAAAGCAGCCATCACTTTAGGCGCCGTGGCTCCGGTAATTATCCACGCTCAAGAGGCGGAGAATTATCTTGTTGGTCGCTGTCTTGATCAAAAGACGATTGAGAACGCCGCGCGGTTGGCTGAGGATGCTTCTAAACCGATCGACGATTTGCGCAGCTCCCGTGATTACCGCCGGGAGATGGTTCGAGTATGCACATTACGAGCCCTTCGAGATATTGCATCAGGCAATGTTTCTAAAGTGGTTCCTGAAAAACCGGTTTTGCTTTGGGGTAGGAATAATTTGGGAACTACTTCCATTTTGAATTCAACATCGAAGCATTCTGCTGATCTGTCAAGGATAGAAACTCGCATCAATGGAAAAAAGTACACCTTCAATAATGGTTATACAAAGAGTTTGCTGCGTTTATTGCGGGAGGATGCCGGTCTGATCGGGACTAAAGAAGGCTGCGCAGAAGGTGAATGTGGTGCCTGTACTGTATTCTTGGATGGCGCAGCGGTGATGAGCTGCCTGGTGCCAGCCGCCAGAGCACATGGCGCAGAAATTATCACCATTGAAGGTTTGTCTAAGAATGGGGATTTGCATCCGGTCCAACAAGCGTTTATTGATCAAGGTGCAGTGCAATGTGGCTACTGCACGCCAGGGCTTATCATGTCAGCTGCCAAGCTGCTGGAAGAGCGACCGCAACCAACTCTTGAAGAAATCCAGATTTCCATAACTGGAAATCTTTGCCGCTGTACAGGGTACTATAAAATCATTTCAGCCATCGAGAGTGCGAGCCAAATGGAGTTAGATGATGACTAAATACGATCCCACCTACCAACCGATAAGTCGCAGGTCGATCATCCCGCCAGTTCATCCAGTCTGGCGAGGGATTGGTTGTTTTCTTCTGATCTTATTGCCAATTGTCTCATTTGCCGGAGCAAAGTTGCTTGTCCAGGCTAACATTCGACAAAGATGGGTTCTAATTCCGATTGAGCTGAGAGGTTCATTTTTTGTCCCCGTTATTGGTCGCGTTATATTTGCGGATCTCGCCGTGACGGTGATCTTGATCGTGGTCGGATTTGCTCTATTAACTGCTGCATATGCAGTTTTCTACCGGATCCTTGGTTTTCCACGCTATGGCCCCCTGGACTCTCCTCCCGGATAAGTTTTGTTGAAATAAATATAATTTTCAAGAGCTGAAATTCATATGGAACGAACTGTACCCAGCACTGCTTCCGAAGATATTGAACTATACCAAAGAACGTATTATTCTTTGCTGCGCTCAACCGCGGAAGTACAAATTCGAACGTTAGAGGAAGCTCATGCACGCATGAATTCCTTACTCCACCAGAATGCACGTGAGACCGCGCCAGATTTATCTGCCTTCGTCTATTCGATTCTCCGCTTACCACCCATAATGCATCATGTTCAATTGGTTGTCTTGGGGCAAAGCCCTGGGGTATTTGCCCAGCGTGGTTTTGGAGATGTTGAAAAATGGCAGCAGGTATTTGCCCCAGCTAGACGCAGGCGTTGTTTTTTCGATGGTAATAATATTCTCGCCTGTTATAT
>JAUWLJ010000300.1 GCA_030613705.1 Chloroflexota bacterium | reverse complement strand
CATATCCTTTAGCTGTAAATCATCTCCACGCTGCAAAGCCTGGGGCTGGTTGGCAAATCCAGCCTGGAAAAGCGCGGGGTAAAGGAAATCGCCCGATCCGTCACCGGTGAACATCCGACCGGTACGATTGGCACCATGCGCTCCAGGTGCCAGACCGACGACCAGAACGCGAGCATCTTGATCGCCAAATCCTGGCACCGGCTTGCCCCAATAATCCCAATCTAAATAAGCACGGCGTTTCACCCGCGCTACTTCTTCCCGCCAATCGACCAGCCGTGGACATTTGCGGCAGGTGAGCAGCTCTCGATCTAAATTGTGCCATTGATCCTGGATTTCACCCATAATAATCCGCCTCATTTACCCGATCAACATCGCATCACCGAATGAATAAAACCGGTAATGCTGCTCCTTAGCAATTTCATAGGCTCCCAGGATCATCTCTCGCCCGCAGAATGCGCTGACCATCATAATTAGGGAGGAGCGCGGCAGGTGGAAGTTGGTGATCATCGCATCCACCGCCTGAAATTTATGGCCGGGCAGGATATACAGGTCAGTCGGACCTTCAAACTCGCCGACCACATCATCCTCTTTCGCCAGGTGGGCGGCGCTTTCTAGCGTGCGCACACTGGTTGTTCCGACAGCGATGATGCGCCCCCCATCGCGCCGGGTATTGTTGATCACCTGAGCCGTCTCATGTGTCAGCTGGCAGTATTCGGTGTGGATGGCGTGCAGACGGGGATCATCCGCTGTCACAGGAGCGAAGGTATCCAGGCCGACATGCAGGGTAAGCGAAGTGAATCTGATCCCCTGCGCAACCAGGCGATCGATTAATGGCTGCGTGAAGTGTAAGCCAGCGGTTGGTGCGGCTGCTGATCCGGGTTGACGCGCATAAATCGTCTGGTAGCGTTCTGGATCGTTCAGCGGTGTTTTGATGTACGGCGGCAGCGGGACATGACCGGCAACGGGCAGGAACCGCTCGATCGGCTCATGGAATCTAACCACCCGGCGCGGTCCATCTAAAACTGCCGTCACCTCAGCTAAAGGACCTTCATCTACTTTTAGTTGTCGTCCCACGATTAAACCTTTGCCCCCCACCAATACCTCCCACGATTGTCCATTCTCTTTATGCAGCAGCAGCAACTCCACTCTGCCCCCACCAGGCAGCTTGACGGCATACAAACGCGCCGGAATGACGCGAGTCTCATTCAGTACCAATAGATCGCCTGGACGCAAATGATCACCTATTTTATTGAAGATTGTATGCCCGATGGAACCTCTTTTTCGGTCGAGGACCATCAGCCGCGACCGATCCCTGGGCTCAATGGGAGTCTGGGCGATGTATTCGTTTGGAAGATGGTAGTTAAAATCAGAAGTTTTCAATTAAGAGTTGGGAAATTCAAATGCAATTATTTATTAAGAAACCGGATCACCGCATTGAGGATCAAGGTCAGTACAATTGAAAGCACGATGGATGACACAAGCGGTATCAGGCAGGTCACATTTCCCGATTGGAGGCGGATATCTCCTGGCAGTTGAAAAAGATTGATACCCAATCGGGGTAACAAGTAGATCAATCCCCCAATCACAAACAGAGAGATTCCAGCGATGATCAAGATCCGGGAAATAGGCTCGAGCGACATGCATGCTTCTCAATCGCTGCTGTTCAAAGCAATTTGGGTTGGTCTTCCACCGGGAAGGTAACCCCGAGATGTTCGTATGCCAGACGAGTAGCGATCCGCCCTTGTGAGCTGCGCTCCAGAAAACCAAGCTGCAGCAAATAAGGTTCAACAACATCCATGATCGTGTCTGCTTCCTCACTGATCGAAGCTGAGATGGTATTCAATCCCACTGGTCCACCATTGTATTTATTGATCACTGTTTCCAAAACCCGCCTGTCCATCTCGTCCAAACCCAGCGAGTCCACATTGAGCAGGTCCAAGGCTTGCTCGGAGATCTGACGGGTGATGATCCCATCCCCGCGCACTTGTGCATAATCCCGCACCCTGCGGAGGAGACGCAGAGCCACACGCGGTGTGCCTCTACCCCGGCTGGCGATCTCTTCCACGCCTCCCGGCTGCACCTGAACCTGAAAAACACCAGCTGCCCGTTCAACGATGGCTTTCATCGCCGGAAATTCATAGAAATCAAGGTGATAGACCGCTCCAAACCGGGCTCTTAACGGTGCTGTCACCAGCGCCAAACGCGTGGTTGCGCCAATCACGGTGAAATGGGGGAGTTTCAAGCGGATCGATCGCGCGGAGGGACCTTTACCAATTACGATATCCAGTGCAAAATCCTCCATCGCCGGGTAGAGCACCTCCTCCACCACGCGCCCTAAGCGATGGACTTCATCAATAAACATGATATCCCCTGCCCGCAAATTGGTCAGGATGGCAGCCAAATCTCCAGGTCGTTCGATAGCGGGGCCAGAGCTGACTTTGATATTCACCCCCATTTCGTTGGCCACAATATGTGCCAGGGTAGTTTTTCCTAGACCAGGAGGACCGTAAAAAAGCACATGATCGACCGGCTCACTTCGCTGTTGAGCTGCCGCGATCAGGATCCCCAGATTTTCCTTCACCCGCTCCTGCCCGATCAGATCTACCAGTTTACGCGGGCGTATAGCGTTATCTAAGCGATCCTCTGGTTTTGAATTTTGATCGACCAACCTGTTTTCTGGGGTGCTCATCTCGCTGATTATAACCCGGTTTTCCGGTGGGGAAATGTCCATCGCTGCCCCCACCCGGGTAAATTTCCGCAGGACTTTCTTCCACTTAGTGGACCCATAAAGTTGGACACTTTTTAAGGTATTCTTAGGGGATGGCTCTCACGCCCTCCCTAAATGGTTGAACCATGGGAGGGTTAGGCATGGGAGCCCAACGGCTCTGAGCTGAGCAGCCGGGAAGAACCTGCTTCTCTACCCTTTCACCCTTCCCCATCATACAACACCGCATCGTTTTCGTACCGCATCCCCGGTCCGCTCCAACGAATGGTTAGACGGCTTAAATGTAAGTAATTGTTAAGATTGAATTTACTCGCCGACGAAATTACCATCGGGACTCTTGATAAAGTCAGCTGAGATTGGCATGAATACTGAAGGAAACCTACCATCATCGATGGACGCAATGACTCGCAAGTTTCCATAGGCATCCCTTGGGGTATCCCAGAAGGCTTGCATTTCAATCAGATAATCAGTACCGCTTGGACCTTTTCTTTCTAAGTTGAGAGGCGATCCAATTAAAGTGGTTAGTTCCTCGTAGCTCTTGGCACGAAAAGCCTCTAATTCATGGTAGAGGATTCTCTTGGCTTCTTCCTTATTCATAGGATTACATTCG
>JAUWLJ010000060.1 GCA_030613705.1 Chloroflexota bacterium | reverse complement strand
GGAAAAAATCATTGAAATTTTCCTAGCATTTCCATAATTATAGTTGTTGGGGGGTTATTGGAATTTAGCAATCAAGAACTTGTTTTTTCTGGTTATATATCCGGCATGAGCAGTAATTTTCAAACCACGGAGCCCTCCCAGTTTAATCGATCTATCCGAATTAGATCGGAGATAGGAGGTGAGCTGTAGCGCCCTAAATAGTAATTGTTTTGGAATGGTAGCCGGTTGCCCCGTTGGGATGAGTATTTGATCCTCTTTCCGTTTGGACTTCGCCCTCACCATCAATTGCTCGAACGGTGATCTCATGTTCACCTGGCGGCAGCTCAAGGGAAAACCGCCAAAGCACCCAGCTAAGCGGTGAAAGTGAGCGGTCCAAATCGACAAGCCTCCAATCTCCCTTATCGACGCGTAGTTCAACTGATTGGATACCCCGCGCGCCAGCAAAAGCGATCCCACCAACCAGTGTCTGGTTGCTGGAATCTGTCTGGAGCGTATCAATTACAGTGGTGGTCTTGACAAAGCCGCTTTGGCTCCAGCCTCGTTGCTGCCAGAATCCTTGATAGTCTGTGTCGATCGCCTCAATTTTGATCAGCCACTTAGGATTTTTTATTCCAAATCGGTCAGGAGTGTAGAGCCTCAGAGGTGCACCATGCGATTCGGTGAGGGCTTGATTGCCCATTGAATGACATAACAGTGTTTCAGGATGTAATGCAGCTTGCACAGGGAGTGAATCCGAATAACCATCCACACCAGTGAATTTGATTTCTATCACGGAAAGGTTTAATTCTGCGGTTTCCAGGATATCCATTAAGCGCACACCCTGAAACAAGGTGGTACTGATCAGATCGCCCCCGACAGGATTAGAAATACACTCCAGGGTAGCGAATTGTTCGACCATTGGATAGGATTTGAGATCTGCCAGGCTTAATGAGAGCGGATTCTTAACCAACCCATCGACCAACAATCTATAGGAATCTGCAGGGAGATCAGTTTCACCCCCTTGTGCGAGCAGGCGCTGGACAAGTGGATCGCTGCTGTCTAAGAACTCGGCATCTCCTGGAGGCAGGAGGTTGATATCCACGCGATAAAAATCCTCGATGGGGGTTATTTCAGGACGTGTTCCTGGTACAGGTTCGAACCCTACTTTGGTTGGTGGGGCTGTGGGCAGCGGTTTAGTCGCTTCGGGAGTAATCGTTTTCCCTGCAATCTCAACCGGTTTAGGTGGGGGATTGAGCCAGCGCCCTAAGCCGATTGCTATTCCTGTTATTGCCAGCGAGCCAACTGCCAGCTCACCCAGCACACGCCTGCGATTGCCATCGATCGCTCCGGAGACTGAGAGCAATAATCGATCGACTCCCCAATCAAGCCCAATACCCCAAGCCAATCCGGTAATCAGCAGCCAGCTGAGACCGATCACGAGGCCGGTTTCACCCCAACCTCCCCAATTAGCTAATAGAACCGCGAAGATTGTCAAGAAGAGACCCGCGAGTACTCCACGCACCATCCAATGGATTCTCAACCTTTGCAGAGTAATGGCATATAACCCGCCAAATCCGGACAAGATGATCAGACTCAGAAGATAAGCAGCTGCGATCTGTACTGCTTTCCCAGCTGATGAAGTCTGGCCCAGTCCAATAAATGATACAAATTGGATCAGCAATTCGATTCCTAATGAGACAATCCCCCCCGGCAACGACCGGGCAAGGAACTCGAAGAGATCGAATGGGACGAGGGGTAAACCCGCGATCTGTTGTCCGGCGTACATCAGGGCCAGCCATGGCAAGCTGATTAAGAAGCCAACTGTGGTTCCGGACAAAAGGCGAGTTTTCATTTCATTCAAGATTCAGCCTTGCTGTGCTCTGCTCAGGAGGCTTTATTTTTCGACCGGCTGGCTTCATCCAGGAATTGCTTCTCATCACGTGTCAGCCGCAGACCAACGGCTCCCAGGTTATCCTCGAGTTGATCCAAGGTGCGAGGACCAATGATGGGGCTGGTGATCGATGGATCGGAAAGCAACCAGGCCAGTGCAATCTGTGAGATCGATTTGTCACCTTTCTCATGGCCGAGATTTTCCATCTTATCTAACAGCTCCCAGTTACGCTGTGAGAAATAGCGTTGGGCACCTTTCGCCCGTTGACTATCTACTTGCGGGGAATCAGCCCGGTATTTACCGGTCAGAAAACCTCCACCCAAAGGACTGTAGGGCATCACACCCAGTGAATACGTCTGGCAAATATCCGCCAGTTGTCCTTCAAATTCATCGCGGTGGACTAGGCTGTAGTGCGGTTGGAGAGAATCATACCGGGCGAGATTGTGCCTATCTGAGGTCCACAAAGCCTGCATTAATCGCCAGGCAGGATAGTTAGAGCAACCAATATAACGCACTTTCCCCTGGTGAACCAGGTCATCTAATGCGGATAGCGGTTCTTCTATCGGCGTGTTCTCATCATACCAATGGGTTTGATAGAGGTCAATGTAGTCTGTACCCAAGCGATTTAACGAATCTTCAACTGCTGTCATTATATGGGCCCGTGATAGTCCTTCATCGTTGGGGCCATCACCCATTACCCCGCGCACTTTGGTAGCGAGGATTATCTGGTGCCGTGGAATGTCGTTCTTCTTCAACCAATCGCCGATGATCTTTTCTGAGACACCACCTGGATTCCCTTGAGCCCAGCGTGAGTAGACGTCAGCGGTGTCAAAGAAATTAATCCCAGCCTCGAAAGCCGCTGATAATATTTCAAAAGATGTGGTTTCATCAGCAGTCCAGCCGAACTGCATCGTTCCCACGCAAAGTTCTGAGACTTTAATACCTGTGTAGCCTAAATTTCGGTATTCCATATTCAGATTCCTGTTCTCCAATGAATGATACTTTTAGAAGTTACGCAGTTGAAGTGGTTAGGGTCCGGAAATAGGGGGTGGGGGCTTCGCCCGCACCCCCTATTTCCGGGGTTTTCCTCGCTGCACAGCGTAAATCCAAACTTTATTAGATTGATGGTGGAATTGCTGATCATTTTTTGAGTTCTTGCCGCAATCACCCTTGGGATCAACTATCCGTGAGGATCGAATTATTTGAGGAGCGAAAAATATGATGGCTCGCCTGGCCTGGTTTGTCTCTATCAGGGAGAAGCGACAATCCGAGTGAGTGGTTTATTCGTGCGATTCTATCGAAAACTTGTTCCCTTCAGGGTCGACGCCATCACACACCCAGATTCCAGGTGCAGCAGAGCGAATTTCACCCATCTCGACCTCCTGATCAATGAGCGACTGCCGCGCCGCAAGAATGTCGCTTACCCGAAATACAAACTTGGGTGCATCAGCCCCAAATCTACGCTTGCCTCCAGCGTGGAGGGCTAACGAGCAGGAGCCGGTATCTAACTCGACCCAGAATTCATTGCTGTAGTCTGTGGATTCTTGAGGAGTTTTCACTTTGAAGCCCATCTTATCCCTGTAGAAGGAGACTTGTCCGTTCATATCATCAACGTAAAGGATGATTTCCATGATCTCACCAATAGCATTTGTCTTAGCCAAGGTCACCACCTTTTTGAATCATGTTGGATCATAGAGCAAGTATTAATTTTCGTGCTGCTAGATGAATTCAACTAGGACGAAATTTGTCCCAATTATACTCGTTAATCCCAGCGCGTTTTATCAATTAGGTCGGGAAATAACGACGAGCGATGATAGCCGATCTTTCAACAGCGGACCATCATCGCTCGTTGGTGATTTTCATAAGATTAGAGACTATTGATCCCGGGCAGCCTCCAAAACAGCCTGCATTTGCTCTAGATGAGAATTGAAATGATAGGGATCTTGAAGCAGATCATAAGCAATTCGCCAGTAGGCGCCCTTATTGGCGACAAACTCCTCAGGGAGGTTGGCTAATAAGTATAAAGTCTCAGCCATACTGCGCTTGTTTTCCTGGACCATTTCTTGAGTGGTTGGATAAACGGCGATGGTTGCTTCAATTAACGCATCGACATTGCCGCCGTAATCATCGGCGAAGCGTTCATGACCACTGACCAACTCGGCGATATACTGCTGGAAGAAACGCTCACCCTGGATGAAATGTCCCAGGTTGCCTTTTATACTCCATTCGGAGGGGGATGGTTTGAAGGAGGCCTCGTCCTCACTCACTCCAGCAAGGAATTCATCCAAGATTGTCTCGATGTCCTTATAGAGGACAGCAACTGCATCCGCCAATCCTTGAGCAGTGGGGGGAATCTCGGGGATCGGTCGACCCGAGAGTGTCATCATTACGCTTTGTTTTTCGGCCTCCCGGTAGAAGATGACTTCTATGGTGTCACCGGCCCGGTGAGCGTTAAGGGCTTTGTTTAAGGTGTCAAAATCGATGGTGGGCATTCCCCCCATGCTGACTAGAACATCGTTTTCCTGGAGGCCGGCAGCTTGTGCTCCCATGCCTTCCACGGTGCCGCCCAAACGAATTCCCTCTGTAATCGGCAAACCGAGTTTCTTGGCGATCTGCTCGTTGAATTCATCCAGGATAATGCCCAGCATTGGGCGTGAAACAAAACGAATGTCTTCACCGGTTTCGATCACTGAAGCCAGGTTCTCAAGAGCGCTTTGCCAACCTTTTTTGATCTCTGCAACGCTCAGTGACCATTCTTCGCCCGATCCCAAACCAGAATGATCCACAGAGACAAGGGTGCCGCCATCTTGCGCAGTGAAAGTTACTTTGACTTCAGATGCGGCAGGGTCTCCCCTTCCAAACCAGGTAAAAACAGCCTTCTCACCGGATTCGGCGCTCTTAAACTCGCCGTTGGTGTAATAACCGGAGTTCCACCACATGTAGAGTCTCCCACCCGGGCGGGGGACCACCGTAGCCACATTGCACAGCCATCCCCGCAGCTCTGTGGCATTGGTAAATGCGCGGTAGGCATTCTCTGGACTGGTTTTAACCAGCTGCTTGAAAGATAGGGTTTGTGAGCTCATAAATATCTCCTTTGGTGGGTTGAGAAAAAGTAGCTTACTCCATTGGATCAACTAATAATGATTGTAAACGGTTCAATCATCTCATGAAATTCATGATCAACTTATCTGTTAATTGAATTATAGCACAAGCGTTCTGATTAAATTGGATTCTCATGTTTTGAAATGAAGCAGACCGATTGAGAAAATTATTGAAGTACAAGATGAATCTCAAGGGGATAGATAGCTAACGCGCGAGGGAGATCAAAATGATAGTAATTCATCAATTACTCCCGTGATCTTCTCCACACTGGGCAGGGTGGCTTCCATCATTGGCACATTGTATGGTATGGGGATATCGGGTGTTGCCAGACGTTGGATCGGTGCATCCAGGTCGGTGAATGCCTCAGCGGCGATCGAGGCGCTGATCTCTGCCCCAAATCCAGCTGTCAGCGTATCTTCATGAACAATGAGGGCTTTACCTGTTCTGCGCACGCTTGCCAGCACCGTACCCTTGTCCCAGGGGATGATGGTGCGTAAATCCAAAACGGTAACCTGCCCCGAGAAGTTTTGAGCAGCCGCCAGACAGCGATGGACTGTTTCACCCCAGGAGATGACTGTCAATTCATCACCAACGGCCAAACTGGCGGCAACCCCGAATGGCAGGCAGTAACCATCGCCAGGGTACGGGCGTCGACCGGCGGAGGTATCCAACAGGGCGCGGTGCTCAAAGAAGAAAGTCGGGTCATCGCCCCGCAGGGCGGTGCGCAGCAGCCCAACTGCATCCTCGGCGTTGCTGGGGAAGGCGATCCGCCAACCAAGGGTATGGGCGTAGATTGCTTCTCCGCTGACGCTGTGCCAGGGATCGCCGGTAGTCTTACCATACCCAACGGGGATGCGCACCACAACTGGAGCGGCGAAATTATTGGCGGTTCGCCAGCGGATTGAGCCGATATCAGCAAGCTGTTCGTAAGCTGGATCTGCATATTTGCGAAACTGGATCTCTGGAACGGGTAATAAACCAGCCAGGGCTAGTCCGACCGAGCGCCCGATGATGCCTTCTTCGGAAAGGGAGGTATCAAACACTCGCTCACTCCCAAAATGAGTCTGCATATCACGCGTTGCACCGTGTACTCCACCCTTTACCCCGACATCTTCGCCAAAGACTAAGACCCGCGGATTGAGTGCCATCTCCGTTTCTAATGTCTGGCGGACAGCATCGATCAGCTTGATCCGAGCACCGCTCGGTTGAGAAGAATCGCTCCCCAGATCTGGCAGGGCATTTTCAGGGCGTAGACCGCCCTGCTGGGGTGATGTACCATCGAAGAAAAGGTAGCGATCAGCAGTATCTGGGTCGGGTTGGGGTGTGTCTTCTGCCTCTTCAAGAGCTGCAGCAATCTGTTCCCGGATGGCTGCCTGGAGAGCATTCCAATCCTTTGTGGAGAGGATCCCCCGCCTGGAGAGATAGGATTTTAGCTGCTTCAGCGGGTCACGGCGGATTTCAGCTTCCAGCTCAGCAGGATCTTTATAAGCCTGATCGTCGATGAATGTATGGCCTTGCAGGCGGGGTACCTCAAGCCTCAGCAGGCAGGGTCCTTCACCCGAACGGACATGCTCCACAGCTGTTTGAATTGCATCCCAGGCAGTTCGAGGGTCACTGCCATCCCCATCAATCACTCGCAGATTCTGGAATGAGGCCAGGTTGGCGGCGATGTTTCCACCCGGGGTTTGTAAATCTGTTGGTACAGAAAGACCGTAGTGATTGTCTTCGATGAAGAAAAGCATCGGCAAGTTTAGAGTTGTGGCTATGTTGAGTGCAGCCCAAAATCCGTTGGTAGCAGTGCTGCCATCCCCACCATGGGCGACAGCAATAGCCCCTGCCCAATCTGATTCCCCTAAGACATTCCGGTAGTAGAGGCTGGCTTGCGCCCATCCGGCAGCAGGTGTGAACTGGGCACCGACATTCCCTGATGCCGGGAGCACGCTCAAACCTGTTTGGCGAGGTATGTTGAATACCACACCCGTATCACGACCCTGGCGGGGTGTGTTGGCACGCGCCATTCCAGCCGCCAGGGCAGTCGCAGGGCTCAACCCGCTGGCAAGTAAAAATGGTCGTGAGCGGTAATAAACAGCCGCGGCATCATGGGGGTGGTCGAGCAGCTGGGCGAGCAGAACCTGGGAGAGCTCATGACCTTTGGCGGAAAACTGGTATTTTATTTTTCCTTGGGGAACAAGCAGCTCTTCTTCGACCAGATCTAACTCCCGCGAGAGCAGCATGAGCCGGGCGACTTCCTGCCAATCAATTTGGAATTTGCTCATTAATCAGGGATCCTGGTGGTCTCGTGTAATTATGGTAATTATACTGAATTATGTCATAATATTGTTGCTAGATAGATCGATGTGAACAGTTGAAGAATTGAAGGCCTCAACCGAAGATGCCCTGCGTCAAAAGCACTCCGGCGAAGATGACCAGAATAATGATGCTGAGCAAGAGTAAGATGTGGACCACACGTGGTCCCAAACGACGGGCTTGAGAAAAAACCAGGGCGATCCCCAGCAAACTGAGAATCATGACCCCATAGAACCCAAACAAGAAAGCTGCGCCAAAAGCGAACGATTGGCGCAAAGCAGCAAGCAAAATGGGACCACTGACCAATACCCAAAATAAATAAGGTCCGGGGGTAAGAAAATTAGCGATCACGCCGCGCCGCAGGCTTCCTTGGGAGCTGCTGGAATCCTCCTTGGGGAGGTCAGCACCTTTTCGCCACCTAAGCCAGAGTCTCCAGGCTAAATACAAGGCAAACGCCCCCCCAGCTAAGCTGATTACCCGCAGGAAGTTCTCGGGCAGTTGATTTAGCAGGAATACGCTGAGTAAGATGATCGGCAAGTCGCTGAGCAGTGGCGCGAATGCGACTGGCGCTCCTCGCCGCCAGCCGCCGGACAGAGATTCGGAGATCAGGTAAGTTTGAAATGGACCTGGGGTGATCGCTGCTGCAAAACCCAGCGCAGCCCCTTGTATAAAGTAAGAGAGAAATGAGGCATCGGTCATGGCTGTTTGATGGGAGCCGTGAAGAATAATCCCTTGGTAAATTTCTTAATCCGCGGAGCTGCCAATTGGGGAAGGGACTGCGATCAAATTATCTCTCTCCTGGGCGACCCGCTCATCGGAGCGACTGCGGTACCATAACCACAGTGTCTGCAGGAACATAGCCGCGGTAAATGCTGCTATCGCCCAATATAATCCTGTGACCAGGCCCCAGGTAACACCAATCCACAAGAAAGCTGAACAGGTCACCAGGAAAAGGACAACCGCCTCGGTGATGCCGCGCGTGCGACCTCCATGCAGAATAAGACCCTGGAACCAGCTCTGCAGGACAGCAAATCCAGCAGTCGGTATGGCAAACATCAAGCCTATCACTGCCATATTTGCCATATCAGGCTCCAAACCAGAAAGGACTCTGAACCAGAGCAGCGACAAAGGTGTCAGCGCCATGATCAGAATCAACGAGGTTGTGAATGCGGTTAATATGCCGGTAAATCGGCGCAGGCTCTGGGTAGAAAGGGGTTCTTCTAAAAGCGCCACAACGACCTCGTTGTAGGCGACACCGATACTGCGGAACATGAAAGTTATTCCTGATAATACCGGCCATACTGCCAGTGATGCCAGGGCGACAGGCATACGGCTCAAGGCTGCGCTACCGAACGGCAATACCAAAAGTGTCAGCAGTGAAGTCAGGATGAGGGGGAAATAGAATTTTATAAAACGGCTCAAGGTAAGTGGTGGTTTGATGGCTGGCATCACCATTACTTGTTTCTTGACCACCTGGCGGACCACGATGCCTGAATAAATCGCCTCACTGATCACACCTGCCGAGACAGCACTGGTAGCAACAATAATTCCCTGGATGGTTCCGATGGAAAAACCGATCATCAGGACGATCAGGTCGGCGCTCAAACGCACCACAGTGCCTATTCCGACCTTTTTGGAGTGGTTGTAGCGGATCAAAATTCCCTGGTTGAAGCGGCGATAGGCAATCGACCAGGTCCACGGAGTCATGATCATTAGTCCGATGCGGGAGGGTTCAACGATTCTCGGTGGCACTTGAATCACCTGCGCAACGATGAAATCGAAGAGAGGAGTGAAAGCAATCGCGACATGGACCGCTGTCAGGAAACCTCCCATGATGTGCATGTACCGTCGGAGCTTGACGTAGGAGGAC
>JAUWLJ010000292.1 GCA_030613705.1 Chloroflexota bacterium | reverse complement strand
GCTGAACCTGATGGGTGTGAAAGTAGTAGAAAGCATAGATCCCACAAAAGAATTTGGTGTTCGTTTCGACGGCAGAGAAGCATATCCCCACTACCGGTGGGTCTCGTGTGGGCTTGCGGTGGAGACAGGATCTGAAGCGCTTGAGATGATCCAGCAAGGGCAAGTAGATTTTCAGCGAGATGTCATTCTTGAGTTGGATGATCCTACATCCATGCCTACTTGTGATAGCAATGCTAGAGTGAATATTAGTATAAAATCAGAGTTTGCGAATAATTCGGTCCTGGTGATTAATTCTCCAAATCCAGGATACTTGATAATGGCCGATGTATGGTATCCTGGTTGGCAATCTTTTGTGGATGGTAAACCAACGCCAGTTCTAAAGGCAAATTATCTCTTCAGGGCAATTGCCTTACCAGAAGGAGAACATGAAGTGATAATCGCCTTCCAGCCGAAATGGTTTTATACGGGCGCAGCTGTCAGCGGGTTTTCATTGATTCTCCTGATAGTCCTTGGTTTATTCCGGTTTTCTGAGAAAAAGACATTTAGTGATGAGTGAGAGTTGCCGGAAATGAGTACGAGTAATAATCCAGATATACCGCTGCTGAAATCAAGAGGATGAATTAGAAATAATTAGAATTTATTTCAATTATTAGTAATACGGTTGGTACTTCGAACGTAAATACAAGTACTGGAGCGCAATATGACAAATGTCCAAGATTTTTCCGATAAATTGATCACTAACATAGAGGAGGTTATTGTCGGTAAGCGAGATACGCTCGAGCTTTCGGTAATAACCTTATTGTGTCAAGGGCACTTACTTATTGAAGACGTCCCAGGTGTGGGGAAGACCATGCTGGCACGGAGTGTT
The DNA here is from genome assembly GCA_030613705.1 of Chloroflexota bacterium. Classification (GTDB taxonomy): domain Bacteria; phylum Chloroflexota; class Anaerolineae; order Anaerolineales; family UBA4823; genus PFL25. The sequence continues at coordinate 2,640 of JAUWLJ010000292.1, read as the reverse complement.
GCCCGTTCGATTGGTTGTACCTTCAGCCGGATTCAATTCACGCCGGATATGCTGCCCAGCGACGTGACAGGTGTGTCAATTTACAATCAGGCGAACCGGGAATTTGAATTCCGGTCGGGACCAATAATGGCGCAAATTGTGCTAACGGATGAGATCAACCGCGCAACGCCGAAGACCCAGGCAGCCTTGCTGGAAGCGATGGAAGAACGCCAGGTAACCGTTGATGGAGTTACTCATTTCTTGCCAAAACCATTCATGGTCATGGCAACCCAAAACCCAATTGAATACGAGGGCACTTTCCCGCTGCCTGAAGCTCAATTAGACCGATTCCTATTGCGGGTGAGGCTCGGATACCCAGGATCAATGAATGAGATTAAAATACTTGAACGACAACAATTCCAACATCCAATTGAATCTCTAGGTAAGGTGATTACTGAGGAAGAAGTCCTGGAAGCACAAGAAGAAGTGAAGAAAGTTTACGTGGCTCCCGCTTTGAAATCATATATGGTTGAGATCACACGCCGCACGAGAGATTTTCCCGATGTATACCTGGGCGCCAGCCCTCGAGGCAGCCTGACTTTGTTCAGAACAAGTCAATCGCGAGCGGCGATATTTGGTAGAGAGTTTGTCCTTCCGGACGACGTTAAAGCATTAGCAGAGTCTGCATTATGCCATCGGATCATATTGGGCCCAGCAGCAAGATTGCGGGATATGGATGCAGCTGAAGTGATCGGTGAGATCTTGAATAGCGTGCCCGTGCCTGGTGGGGATTTGAGCAAGGATGCATAATATGTCGGTGGGGGCTCGGATTGTCCTCATCTTGCTGCTGGTCAGCGTAATTGCTGGTGTGGTGAGTGGTGCTCAGATCTATTATCGCTTGGCTTATGTCTGGGCAGTTCTAATCATCGTGAGCTGGCTGTGGTCGTGGCAAGTATTACGTGGAGTTAAGTTGACGCGCAAGGCGCGTGCTACCAGGGCTGAAGTCGGTCATATCTTCGAAGAACGGATTGAGGTGGACAACCCTGGGCGGTTACCTCGCTTATGGCTGGCGATTACCGACAGATCGACATTGCCCGATTCATCAGGTTCTCGCCTTTTCCCTTTAGTCGAGCCGCGACGGGGAAGGACTTACCTCTCCCGGACGCGTTTATTAAAAAGGGGTGTGTATCCATTAGGTCCGACAGCATTAGAAGCGGGGGACCCTTTTGGCCTATTCCCTGTAGAGCAGATATATCCGGCAAGCGAGTCTCTTTTGGTTTACCCACTGCTGGTTGACATACAGGCATTTCCAAATCCGGCGGGTATTTTGCCAGGTGGGGAGGCATTGAGAAGGCGCACACCGCAGGTTACTCCTAATGCTGCTGGAGTGCGTGAATACGCACCGGGGGATCCATTGAATCGGATACATTGGGTCAGCACAGCCCGCAGAGATCGATTGATGACGAAAGAATTTGAGCTCGATCCCCAAGCTGAGGTTTGGATCTTCTTAGATGCCAGCGAGGCAGGCCAGGCATCTTTACCATTCAGCTGGCCAAAGAAAACAAAAGATGATCTTTGGAAACATAAATTTGAGTTTTCACTTCCCCCATCGACAGAGGAGTATAGCGTAAGTGTCGCTGCATCAGTGGCGCGATATTACCTTCGTTTGGGACGCTCGGTTGGATTCATCAGTACTGGTCAATCTTTGACGATGTTACCTGCAGATCGCGGAGGCCGGCAGCTAGGAAAGATACTGGAGTCTTTGGCGTTATTGCGGGCGGAGGGCATACTACCGATTTGGGGCCTGGTAGATATTCAAGCACAACATTTAGCACGCGGGAGCACGATAGTGCTGATCACTCACTCAGTTGAAAGGGAAGTAGTAATGGCGATCGATTTTCTTGCTCGGCGGGGGCTGCGACCAGTAGTTGTATTGATTGATCCAGCATCCTTCCATGGACCCGCTGGTACAGATGAGCTGGCTGAAAGCATCAGATATATGAGGACGCCGCTGAGAGTGGTACGGAAAGGCGATGACCTGAGTAAGGTATTGTCTGTTGGGGGATGAAGGGAGAGGTTTATCGTGACAACAACCGGTGATGTAATCATTATTGGTGGGGGAATCCACGGAGCAAGCCTGGCTTTCCATCTGGTAAAAATGGGGGTGAAACCAATCGTTTTGGAGAAGGAATTCATCGCAGCTGGCGCAACCGGACGATCGAGCGGCCTTGTGCGCATGCATTATGACCTGGCGCCAGAATCGCGCCTGGCTTGGATTTCATTCCAGTATTTTCGCTATTGGTCTGAGGTTGTTGGTGGAGACAGCGGATTCACCCGGACAGGATTTTTGCAATTTGTCGAAGCTGATTCTGAGAAGGCATTAAGAGCCAATATCGAGATGCAGCAGGAGATCGGAATCCCAACTTTTCTCATCGATGGTGATGATGTAAAAAGATTGCCACCGGCATTGTATACGGATGATATCGAAACGGCAGCTTTCGAACCTGAGTCTGGGTATGCTGATCCGAGCAGCTGCACAATCTCATTAATGGATGGAGCCAGACAAGGCGGAGGAAAATTGATTCAGGATTGTGAAGTTTTTGCCATCTCAGCTGGTGGAGATCGGATTCAAGGGGTTAGCACAAGCCAGGGCGATTTTTC
>JAUWLJ010000229.1 GCA_030613705.1 Chloroflexota bacterium | reverse complement strand
TGTTACTTATATCCCTTATATTATTGGTGGCACTTCTCGCCGCCTGCGGAGGAGGTGAGACGACCGCACCAGAAGTTTCTACGCCCACCGAAGGCCCACCTCCGACCGCCATCCCCGGCGACCCCGAAACAGAACTCGGCAACCCGGACGGTAGGGATGGTTTCTCAACAACGAATAACTGGACGTTGTTCGACAACGAGTGCTTCAAGTCGGAGATTAAGGACAGTCAGTACCTCATGACCGCTAAAGGCATTAAAACTTTTTCTTGTTGGGAGGTTTCCTGGCCGAAGGTTTCCGATTATTACCTCCAGACGAACATCGAAATGCCGGAAACATGTAATAAAGACGACCGCTTTGGGATGTTCATCCGCACGCCCGACTTAGAACAAGGTTACCTGGTTGGCCTGACATGTGATGGTCGTTTGTCAATGACCAAGTGGGATGGCGAAAGCAGCGAGGTGTTAGTCAACTTTGTCACCAGTGAGCACATCAGGAGTGGGGCGGGCGAGACCAACCGGCTGGGTGTCATCGCCAATGGGAGTGCCTACCAACTGTATGTCAACGGCAACCTGATTGCAGAGGCGTCTGACAGTTCCTACACAGGGGATACCAAATTCGGATACTTTATCAGGGCCGCCACAGAGGATGGCTTTACTGTGAGGTTCGACGATATGGCCATCTGGCTGCTGGATGAGTAAGGATATACGGAGGAAACTATGTCTGAATTAATAGGGAAAACCATCGACCAGTACCAGTTGGTCGAGGTAATCGGTGAAGACGACACTGCGCAGGTCTACAAGGGCTTCCAACCCAGCATGAACCGCTACGTGGCGGTCCAGGTGCTCAAACCCGATGTAATCAAGGACCCAGCAGCCGTGCATCAGTTCATCAAGCAGGGTGAACTGCTTGCCCAGATGCAGCACCCCAACATCTTGCCGGTCTATGACTCTGGTCAGCAAGAAGGCGTGGTCTACCAGGTATCCCGCTATGCTGAGAGTGGAACGTTGCGGGACCATTTATCCTGGTTCTACAATCTAAGTGATGCGCAGGGATTGATGGATGGTCTGACCAGTGGGTTGGAGTACATTCATGGACAGGGGTATGTGCATGGCAATCTCAAGCCATCCAATATCTACCTGGACGAGCAGCGCCAGCCACTGTTGACCGATTTTGGCTTCCCACAGCAGCCCAGTACGCCACCCACGCCCTACATGAGCCCAGAACAAGCTCAGGGGGGAGCGGTAGACCGCTGCGCCGATGTGTACGCCCTGGGAGTGCTGCTGTATGAGATGCTGGTCGGCGAAGCGCCTCTGGTTGGTGCGGTCGTCAGCCCGCGCGCGAAGCGCCCCGATCTGCCGGAGGCGGTGGAAAGGGTGATCCTTAAAGCCATGGCACAAAATCCGGACCAGCGTTTCCAAACGGCTGGTGAATTCCGGGCTGCCCTGGATGAGGCCTTGCGCCCGGTTGCGCCAACACCGCAGCCTCAGGCGCAATATCAAGGACCTGCGCCAGCGCCTTCACAAGCACCAGCTGAGAAAGGCACAAACTGGCTGGCAATTGTCCTGGGCGGTCTGCTGATCGTCCTATTTTGCGTAGGTGCTTACCTGATCATCCCTGGCATCTTAGGGGATCAGGAGGCCACACCAGAAGCACCTCCAGTCGAGGCAACCGTGGCGCCTCCACCTACGGAAATACCCCCAGAACCAACACAACCCCCTGTTGAGCAACCAACGGAAGAGCCGCCACTGGCTGAACAGCTTCCGGAAGAAGGAGGCGGTATTCTCGACCAGATTTGTGGTGGTTCGGCCGGGCTGATTATTTCATCCGTGGTGTTGAGCGGGGTCTTCGCCCTCCGCAAGCGGAAGAAAAAACACTATTCGTAACGGAGTGAATGGTGCACATGAACACGACAATAGCGTAGTATCGGTTTTGTATAGAGATCGATACATCATTCAATCAATACAAAGGAGTTTTGTATGCGTAAGCTTATCGTTTTGATACTTTTGATGTTGTCTATTTGCATATTGGCAGCATGTAGCAGTGCTGAGACACCAACCGTTGCTCCCGCGAGTACTACAGAACCCTCAGAAGTCCCTGCAATTCCAACGGAAGCGCTGCAGACGGCTTCGCTGGAAGATATCCTGGACATCATCTGGCAGTGGGCAGGTCTGGTCGAGACGGAGCCAGCAGCCCAGTCGTTGGTGCCAAACCCAGAAAACTACACCATTGTTTTCCGTCCCGACGGAACAGTTGAAATACAGGCCGATTGCAATATGGTACTCGGTTCCTTCTCTATGGAGGGCGAAACCCTGAATATCGAACTTGGTCCCTCTACTATGGCTTTCTGCGGCGAGGACTCTCTGGATCAACAGTACTTGACGTTTCTAGAGCAAGTCAGCTCTTCTGGTATGGAGACAGGGCGACTCAAGCTGGCTGGTGAAACCTTTAACATGGGTTTCAATAACGGCGGCCCGGCGGAAGAACCAGAAGAGCCCGAAATCACGACTTGTGATGCAGGGATCGACCCGGTCAGCGTCACGCTAGACACTATGGGTCTGCCTTATTCCTACCAGCCGAATTGTGTCCCGGGGACTCCTTATGACAACAGCCAGCCACCCGGTCCAACCGGACTGCCTGATCACATCCAGGTCAACTTTGGCGTGGAAGATCAGCAGGATGTGCTGCCCAACGACCCGATCATCTACATTATCCCGGTTGAGGCTTACAAGCAGCTCTGGGAGCAGAACGACGATCCAACCGTGACCAATGCCTATGACAGTTTGGTGGCTTTGCTCCAGGCGAGGCCGGACTCGATCCCCACGGCGGGGATGCCGGTCTTACCCATCGAAGAGGTTACTGGTGTAAACGACCTGGTGACACAATATGCATATGTGGACACGACAACAGGGTTCGGCGTGCGCTTTGTGGGGCGTTTCTCTCAAGGACCGAACCCGGTATCGAACGACAACCCGCAGTTGTTCTACATCTACCAGGGCTCGAGCGATGATGGCGTTTATCTGATCACCTTCTTCTATCCAGTCGCCACTGGCGCACTGCCATACAGCGAGGATGTTTCAGAGGATGAACAACAACAAGCGGACACTGATCCGCAGGGCTATCTGGACGCCAAAGTTACCGAACTCAATGCCCTGGCTCCTGCCGATTGGGAACCGAACCTGGCGACGTTGGATGCCCTCATCACCTCGCTTGAGTACCCTGTGGCTGCCGTAGGGCCTGCCATCACTGATATCAACTGGTTGTGGACCGAAGTGGTTCAACCGGATGGACAATCCATCGTGGCCGATCCTGAGAATTACACCTTGCTGTTGTTAGCCGACGGAAGCTTCAGCTTTGTGGCTGACTGCAATTCAGGCTCCGGCGCATACACCCTGGATGGAAACAGCTTATTGCTGGAGATCGGGTCGGTGACAATGGCCGTTTGCAACGAAGAATCGCTCTCAGATTTCTATATTCAACTGCTGAGTCAGGTCGACAGTTATGAGCTTTCCGAAGGATATCTGGTACTCAATCTGAAAGACGGCGCTGGCCGCATGGGATTTTACGTGGATGTACTGGTTGAAGATGATCCTGAGCTGTCTCCCGAAGATCCCACCGCCGTGGCCATCGACACCATCAATGTGCGCAGCGGACCGGGAACGGACTACCCCAGTTATGGGCTTGCTTCACCCGGAGCAAAGGCCAGAGTCATTGGTATCAGTGAAGATGGCGGCTGGTGGGTGGTCGAAATCCCCACAAATGTCGCTACCGACGGACGTGGATGGGTGAGTTCCGATTACGTGGAGGTCACCAACGTCGATGATGTCCCGGTTATCGAAACCCCTCCGCTTCCATGAGATGAAAGTTGCTGGCTCTTTAGTGCCCAGGGAAAGGTGTGGAGAAGTTTTAATCGCCATAAGTTCAAATGTAAGGAGATGATTGTGAATATTCAGACCAATCGAAAATGGATCCTGGTGGGAATTTTACTGGTGGTTACGCTGCTGGCTGCTGCCTGCGCGCAGACCGAAGCCACCGAGACAGCGGGATCAGTGGGATTACCCACCACCACACCTACCCCCGAGGCGGATCCCCGGCAAGAGTTAGGGTCCTCTACCTGGGGCGCAGTCTTCGAAGATGACACCCAGACCTGGTATCAATTCGAAAACGAACAAGCCAAGGCAGAAGTGCGCGATGACAAGCTGGTACTCACAGCCAAGAAAGCCAACAGTTTCGATGCCTGGAGCATGTCCTACCCGAAAATGGATGATTTCTACCTGGAAGTCGTCTTCACTACCGGCGAGGAGTGCCAGGGAAAAGACAGACATGGCATTCTCTTCCGCGCCCCGGATCCCACGCAGGGATACCTGTACAACGTCAGTTGCGATGGCTCCTACCAGCTGCGAAAGTGGGATGGAGAGCAGTTCAGCGAGCTGATCACATGGACAGCCGATGCCCACATCATCAA
>JAUWLJ010000116.1 GCA_030613705.1 Chloroflexota bacterium | reverse complement strand
GGCACACCTACCAAGAACCCGAATTTACCGGTTTCTGGGTACACCCAGCATCAGAGGAAAAGCAATTCGGCACTCGAGTCGCCGGGCGCGATATTCGCATGACAGAGATCAAGACCGTATTATTGCCAACAGTGGTCGGTGAAGTTGAAATCGAGCCGGCGGTGATCACCAGTGAAGGAGATATATTTTCCCGCGGTTTCGCTATCCAAACTCTCCCGCAGAAGATATTGGTACAACCTTTACCAGATGGTGCACCAGTTGACTTCACCGGAGCAGTCGGGAATTTTAGCATCTCGGCAGAAGTAGACACTAACCAAACGAAAGTAAACGACGCGGTGACCCTCAACATCACCATCACTGGTGAGGGCAACCTGAAAACATTCGCCGATCCGGATTGGCAAATAGGACCGCAGTGGCGGGCTTTTGACAGTCAGTCAGCCACGAATATCCGAACTCAAGATGGGAAACTGGCCGGTGCCCGCTCCATCAATCAGGTTTTGGTACCCACAATGCCAGGTAATTTCACCATTCCCGCCATTAAATTTAGCTTCTTTGACCCGCAATCCGCATCCTATCAAACCACCAGCACCAATCCAATTGATATCAGCGTAGAATCGGATGGTCAGCCACTCGCACCGGTTGTGATCGAAGATGGTCCAACAACGATCTCCTCTGTGGGTCATATCCGCCCAATAAAAGATTCTCCCCAATCATACAGCCTCCCTTCATCATTAACCCATAGGGTTGGGTTCTGGTTGTTGTGGACCCTGCCCTTGTTCTTGCTGGTCGGACAATACGGCTGGCATAAACGGAAACAATATTTAATGAACAATCCAGAAGCAAAACGAAATCAAAAAGCAGCCAAAAAAGCCTACCAGGCTCTAAAGAGGGTCGATATTAACTCAAGTGATTACTATAGCTCAGTCGGACGCATCCTGACCACCTATATATCCGATAAGCTCAACCGCTCTGTAGCTGGCCTGACCCAGGCAGAATTGTCGGGTTTGCTGTTGGCTCATGGAGTGAACAACGACCTTGTTAAGCAAGTGCGCACTTGTTTAACAATCAGCGAAATTGGCCAGTATGCTCCCACATATCAGATGAATACCAAAGAAGTTCATCTGGAGACAAAATCGCTGATCGCTGAGTTCGAAAAGGTTTTATAGGGATAAAAATCCTATATCGGCGACCTGAGAGATGCCCACCAGATTGATCGCGAAGTGCTGACCTAAGCTCGCCACATGAGGGTACATGATATGAAACGCAATTTGCTCACTATCTCAATCATCGGAATTATGATGTTCGCCAGTTTGGTCGCCGCCATCCAGTTCTTATCAACCAGTGACAATGGTGATATTGAAGCAATTTCAGTTGCGAACCAACTTTATTCAGCGGGAAATAGCGCAGAAGCAGCACAGATTTATGAACAGCTGCTCTCTCGAGGAGTTACGGACAGCTCTTTGTATTACAACCTGGGCAATACTTACCTTGTTCAGGGTGACCTCGGTCGGGCAATCCTCAATTATCAACGAGCAGCTCGCTTGGACCCGCGCGATCCTGATATTAAAGCCAACCTGGAAATCGCTCGCATGCAATCCGGCTATGATTATGCAGATCAGCCCGTCAGTCCCATCCTGAGCCTTTCCGATTTCATCAGTTCTTGGTTAACTTTGAACGAGACAGCTTTGTCCGCACTCGTGTTTTGGTTTCTTCTCGGATTTATGGTTCTGGCTTATCGCCAATTCCAGCCTGGGAAATTCCGCGCTTATCTGCAGTATGGGGTGATCCTGGCAGCTCTCCTCTTCGCGTTAGCAGGTATTTCATTCGGCACACGCCTGTACGTTGAGCAGACCACTCCAGAGGCTGTGATTGTGGCCGATGTGGTCACATTAAACAGCGATCCAGGAGAAGAATTTGCCACGGAAATTCGCTTGTTCAGCGGAGCTGAGGTGAAACTCCTGGATACTCAGGGCAGCTGGGCACACCTCACAGGCCCTAATGATGTCATCAACGGTTGGATCCCAATCAGCACAATCGAGTCTGTCTCAAGGAGCTCAGCAAGCGGGGATCCATCCTCATAATTGTTCACCGTCCGTTGAACCTGAAGAATGAACACTGAAATTTAGTTGTGTTCAAGATTATCGACTGGTACAAGAAAAATTTTTTGCCAGTCATTTTTATGGGACTCAAGGACTATTCTATCCGTATCCGTGATCATGGCTTTTTTCCTAAGTCACGTTCTATCTCTATTTAAAGAAATTAGTGTAAAATCATCATTGACCGAGATCGGTCCGGATTCAACCAGATTGACATTGACAAAAAGGCACTTAGATGGCGAAACACATCCTGGTTGTAGATGACGATACACTCCTCCGCCGCAGCCTGAGCCTGCAGCTTGAGCAGGCTGGCTACCGGGTCTCCCCCGCTGAAAACGCTGAAGATGCATTGGCGATTGCCCAGCGTGATCGCCCAGATCTGATCTTGTTGGATATTGGATTGCCAGGCATGGATGGTCTGGAAGCGATGCGGCAGTTCCAAAAAGAGGGGGATGTGCCGATAGTGTTCGTCACTGCCAGAAGGCGCGAGCTGGATACAATTCTAGGACTTGAGCTGGGGGCAGATGACTATATCACCAAACCCTTCAACCCAGATGTCCTGCTGGCCCATGTCAAGGCAGTCTTAAGGCGCAGTGCGCGCCAAATCGAGCCCCCACCCGGAGGAGATCCACTGGTCGTCGGCGACCTGGTGATTGACCCCCCTGCTCACACCGTCACAGTTGCCGGTCAACATATTGATCTAACCTCGCGCGAGTTCGCCTTACTGCACACCTTGGCTCTGGAAGCGGGTAGAATTCTGACTATCGATGATCTCATCCGGCGCGTTTGGGGGGCAGAATATATCGGGGAACAGCAAGTCGTCTATGTCCATATTCGTTGGTTGAGAGAAAAAATTGAGGCTGACCCCCAGAATCCAGTGCGCATTGTCAACGTACGCGGGGTTGGCTATAAATTAATTCCTCACCCGGATTGACGATGAAAACGTTGCGCGCTCGCTTGGTCCTGAGCCATTTACTCCCCCTTCTGATCGTCGTGCCATTAGCTGGTCTGGCATTGATTTACACACTCGAAACCCAGGTTGTGCTGACAGATTTGTCCGATCGCCTCACTGAACGTGCCAATCTGATCATCGAAGTGCTTGAACACCAACCAGACATCTGGATTGACAGCGATCAAGCACAGATATTTATCACTGGCATTGCCAGCAACATTCAGGGTCAGTTATTCCTGATTAAATCTGATGGCAGCCTGGTCGCCTCCTACACCTCCGACTCAGCAGAACAATCCGCTGGAATGCCAAAACTGGAAGGCATAGATACTGCGATGCGGGGAGAACAAAGTGTGATCGTCAGGTATAGGTTGCTCAATCCAGGTGTAGAAGTTCTGCTTCCAATGATCGACGCCCGGCAGCAGTTGATCGGTATCGTCGGCGTGACCCAAACCCTGGAAGGCATCTTATCCCGTATAGGGAACCTGCGTTCCTTGATCGTCATCATCTTAGTTATCCAGTTGCTTCTTGGGCTGATAATCGGTGTCTTTCTCGCCAGGAAATTGGAAGAACCCATTGGTGCAGCAGCTGCTGGCGTGATAGACATTGCTGCTGGTAAGGACATCGAACCAATTCCCATCCAGGGTCCCCGTGAAATACGCCAGTTATCCGCCGCAGTCAACACGCTGTCTGAGAGATTGAGAATATTGGAAGAAACCCGGCGGAGATCACTGGCAAACATCGTCCACGAGCTGGGTCGCCCTTTAGGAGCGATCCAGTCCGCAGTTCACATCTTGCTTAAGGGCACCGCTGACCCTCAAGTTGAGCACGAATTGCTGGAGGGTGTGGATGGTGAGATCAAACGCATGCTGCCCTTACTCGATGATCTGGCGCTCCTGCATGGTCAGGTAACCGGCACCTTGACTTTAAACGAACGCCAGCTGCATTTTGGTGCCTGGCTGACAACCGCCCTGCTTCCCTGGCGGGCTGCAGCCCTGGGTAAAGGAATCGATTGGGGGACAGATGTCCCTGAAAACCTGCCCGAGATTTACATCGACCCGGAACGCATGGCGCAGGTGCTGGGAAACTTATTGAGCAATGCGGTCAAATACACACCCCAGGGTGGCAGTGTACTGGTTACCGCCGGAGCAAATCAGTCAGAAGCGTGGTACCGGGTGAGTGATACTGGTCCTGGCATCGACCTCGTTGAACAAGATCAGGTATTTGAACCGTTTTACCGCAGCCAGAAGATGCAGCGCTTCCCGCAAGGACTCGGTCTGGGATTGACCATCGCCCGCGATATCGTTGAGGCGCACGGCGGCAGTCTTGAATTGAAAAGTGATCCCGGTCAGGGCAGCCAGTTCACCGTTCATCTTCCATTGAAATCCTCTCAACAGGAATGATGGCAAGGAATTCAGAACCCAGGCAAAGCGATCTTCGATCTATGAGCATACTCCACGCCACCATCATCTATAAACTCTCCCAATGCTTTGTTTTACGAATAACCTGAGTTCTTTGTTGTCTTCTGTGGTGTTCAAGTATAAAATTGTACCTAAAGGAATTATTCAGCTGTTTTTTTCCCACACAAGAATCATGTACACTTCTGTGTTTAGGGAAATCTGCTCGAGAGCTGGTCCGACAAACTAGGACGGTACCATCGTTCCCCAGGGTGAATAAAAACAGGAAATCATAACATGCCAGAACCAAGAGAACATATATCCATTCGAAGACTCAGAACGCCGCGTGCAGCTGCTATTGCCGGGATTTTATTCGCTTTATTGATGATCACAAGTTTCGTGCTGCTGCAAATCTCCATCCCGGCTGGATCCATAGATGCAAGCGATTGGCTGGCAGAACAGGCCGGAACAGTTACTCTGGCGTTGACTTTACTGCCCTTTGCCGGGATCGCATATCTGTGGTTTATGGGTGTCATGCGCGACCGGCTGGGTCATCTGGAAGATCAATTCTTTTCCACTTTATTCTTCGGCAGCGGGCTTTTATATCTGGCGATGACTTTTGCTTCCGCGGCGATAGCTGGCGGCATGTTGACCGTCTATGCCTTCGATCCTGAATTATTAATCGATAGCGGTATCTATGTTTTTTCCAGAGCCATAATCTACAAGTTTAATGACGTGTATGCCATGCGCATGGCAGGCATGCATATGATCGTATTGGGCACTATTTGGACGCGTACCCAGATCATGCCTCGCTGGCTGGCGCTGGTAACTTTCACTCTGGCTTTGGTGCAATTGGTCGGTGCCAATTTTATGTCCTCGATCACATTGGTCTTTCCAGCCTGGGTGTTTTTGATCAGTGCCTACATCCTCTATTTGAATTTCCGCTTCCAGCAGGGTGATGTTAAAGTGGATGGTCTGACCTTGGATGAATAATCCATTGTCAATCCAATTTAGATGAACAAGGTTACATATCGTTGAAAATAAGGAGTCAATCATGAACAGTATTTCACCGCAAGAAATGAAACAAATTGCTGAAGAAGCGTACATCTTCTCGTTCCCGATGCTGATGGGTTACCGGTACGCCTTCGCAACGTTCCTCACACCATCGCTGCCTTCATATCGAGGCCCGGTGAATATCATGCATGGCAACGCAGCAACCCTCGATCACACCTTCAAGGATGTGATCACACCGAACGCGGATACCCCGTACTCAATGGCGATGCTGGATCTGCGCGCGGAACCTGTCGTGATTCAAGTTCCGCAAGTCACAGATCGCTATTACGTATTGCAGTTCGAAGATCTCTTCGGAACCAACTCTCACTATGTGGGATCACGCTCAACAGGTTCGCAGTCTGGCACCTACCTTGCTGTTGGACCGCAGTGGGATGGTGATACCAGTGGCGATTTCGACGAAGTGCTGCATTTCGATACCGATCTGGTCTTTGTGATTGGGCGGACTCAGCTGCTCGGGCCAAATGATGTTCCCACACTGGCGAAAATCATGGAAGCCTATAATGTTCAAACACTGTCGTCACATCGCAGCCAAGCCAGCCCACCTGCTCAACCTGTTGAATGGCCTGTGTGGGACGATGCCGCTTCTCGAGACGAACGCTTCATCAGCTATGTAAACTTTTTGCTGTCCTTCTGTCAGCCAACACACCCCTCGGAAGAGGAATTGATGGCGCGCTTTGCGCAGATCGCTATCGGACCTGGCATACCCTTCGATGCTGAAGCCCTGAGCCCTGAGGTTCAGGAAGCCCTACGCGCGGGGGTCGACACAGCCCGAAAGACGATCACCACAAATGCAGAGAATCTTGGGCAAATAATCAATGGCTGGATGTCCACAGATGCCTTCGGTGATCGCGAATGGTATAGGGGTGATTACCTGCTGCGCGCGACCGGCGCTATGGCCGGTTGGGGAGGCAATGATGCTGTCGAAGCCTTTTATCCCATGGCTCGCCAGGATTCTAACGGTAGACCTTTCGATGGCTCGCACAGGTACCAGATTACCTTCACCACTCCTCCACCGGCGAAAGCCTTTTGGTCGGTAACGATCTACAACACTTCCTACGATGGCACAGCTGGCTACTTGGTGGAGAATCCCATCGACCGGTACCTGATTAACTCCACAACCCAAGGCTTAGTCTCAGGCAGCGATGGCTCATTGACCATCACCATCCAACGCCA
>JAUWLJ010000231.1 GCA_030613705.1 Chloroflexota bacterium | reverse complement strand
AATAATGCCTGGCGATCTCCCAGAGCCTGGGCCTGTTTGAGCACGCCAAAGCTGATCGACGAAATGTCTGAACCGGCTTCATCTGGGATGGGAATATCCTGGCTGGAGTCACTGGTCAGCTGGATGAATATCCCCTGTCCGCCATCTCCCTTGTGCAGCTGTCCGGTTGAATGCAGGAATTTAGGTCCATAGCCCAATGTGGTTGCCAGGCGAGTTTGGTTGCGGATTTGTGTTCGTAGAGCTAAGAGGGCCTGGTCTGTCTCAGGTGTGGGTTGGATATATGCCTGTAGTGCAATATATGCCCCTGGTTGTGCCTCGGTTATGATCATATCCAACGCATCTCGAGGTGATTCTGGGTTGGTCGCATCTGATTTTGCATCAGTATACACTGCGATGCCTTCGGTTTGCAGCGTTGGTTCTAGTTGGGGTAGTTGACCGGATTGCTGGTATGTGTTGACCATCTTGCGTGCCAGTACTTTGGCGGCTTCGACATTTGGCTGGTCGAAGGGGTTGATCCCCAGTCGATGACCCGCCACAGCTGTAGCCATTTCCCACAGGAAAAATTGTCCTCCCAGCTCATAAAGGTCGGTTAAATGTATCCTAATCACAGGGTGACCGGATTTTTCTAAGGCGGCGACTTGCTGATCATAGGTAGGGTCATCACTTAACTGCAGATAAACGAACAGGCGATCGCGCCCGTAAAATTCGGGATCAGCGACTGGTTCGCCAACTACTGGCAAGATCCCACTGCCTTCCTTACCGGTGCTTTCGGCGATCAGCTGCTCAATCCAATCACCAAAGCTGGCGATATCAGGCGAGCTGATCAGCGTCAATTTGTCTTTCCCGGCTTTAGCAAGTTCGCCCAAGATTGCGCCGAGACGAGAGCCATTGTTATCCCCCGCTAATGGGGTATTACACCCTTCATTATTGCAGGCCATACTCAGAGCTCGCTCGAGCAGGGAATCTAGATCGACACCCATCAGGGCAGCTGGTACCATGCCAAAGTAAGACAGCGCTGAGTAGCGTCCACCGATATTGGCATCGTTGCGGAAGGTAGCCCGGAAGTTATAGCGGCTGGCAAGCTGGTCGAGCTGGGAACCAGCATCGGTGATGGCGATGAAATGCGATCCTGCTTGTTCAGCTCCCACTAATGCTGCGACTTGGTTGTAGAAATACTTGAAAAAAGATAGGGTCTCAACCGTTCCGCCAGATTTGGTAGAAACGATAAAAACCGTCCTCGCCAGGTCAAGCTTTTCTGCTTGAGCATAGATGGCATCTGGATCTGTGCTGTCCAAAACGGCCAAGTCGAGGTACCCCTCTCGCACCCCAAAAGTTTCGCGGAATACCTCTGGCGCCAAACTGGAGCCTCCCATCCCGAGCAGCAGCGCCTGAGTATAGCCATCTGTGCGCAGGCTTGTGACGAGATCCTCTAAAACTGGTAAAGCCTCTTTCGAAACCTCAGCGATGTGAAGCCACCCCAATCGGTTGCTGATTTCGGAAGGATCTGGTTTCCAAAGGGTGTGGTCATGTTCCCAGATCCGATTCATCACTCGCTCGGCATTCATCTCCTCAAGGGCGTCATCAACAACTTTCTGGTACTCCCCAAGGCTGTAGGATAGATATTTCCAACCTGTGGCTAATTTGTCTCCTTTCTCAGAGAGACTTTTCATCAAAGCTGCGAAGGAGTTGGTAAATCCTGCCACACCATCGTCCTGTAATTTCTGTGTGATCGAGTCTAGATCAATCCCCAGGTCGCTCAATTCTTCTAATTGGGCATTTACCTGATCGAGATCAGAGTCTAGGGTTTGTCTGACTTGGCCGTGATCGCGATAGGCGTTCAAAGTCGCTGGAGGGACTGTGTTGACCGTGTCTGGACCGATCAGGCTGTCGATGTACAGTGTATCCGGGTATTCCGGATTCTTTGTACCGGTACTTGCCCACAGCGGGCGCTGCACGCGAGCGCCGGCCGCCGCCAGTTTTTCCCAGCGCTCTCCGCTGAAAATCTGTCTAAACCGGAGATAGGCAGCTTTGGAATTGGCTATGGCTATCTTTCCTTTCAGCGATGAATTTCCAACCTGGTCCAGCTCTCGGTCTACTGCACTGTCCACTCGGCTGACGAAGAAGGAAGCTACCGAGGCCACCTGGCTGATATCCC
The DNA here is from genome assembly GCA_030613705.1 of Chloroflexota bacterium. Taxonomy (GTDB): domain Bacteria; phylum Chloroflexota; class Anaerolineae; order Anaerolineales; family UBA4823; genus PFL25. Next base: position 2,284 of record JAUWLJ010000231.1, on the reverse strand, counting down.
CACCAGATTTCATCCGCCGTTCTAACCCTGTAAGGTATGCCTCAACAACAGTTTCGTAATGTCGCAGGGAGAAAAGCAACGTCACGTTGACGTTGATCCCTTCAGCAATAAGCGTTTCAATAGCAGGTATACCCTGCGGAGTGGCCGGTACCTTGATCATGATATTGGGGCGATTAAGGGAGTCGAACAAGCGTCTTGCTTCTACAATCGTGCCTTTCGTATCGTTGGCCAGGGTGGGGCGTACCTCAACGCTGACGAAGCCATCCAGCCCATTGGTTCGTTCATAAACGGGTCGCAGTTTGTCTGCTGCAGTGGCGATATCATCCAGCACCAGCTTTTCATATATGGTATCAAGATCCAGTCCAGCCGCGAAAAATTCTTCGAGGGCGGCATCATAATCAGCGCTGCCGGCGATCGCTTTTTCGAAGATCGTAGGATTGGAAGTCACACCCAATACCCCAGCTGCAATTAATTCTTCGAATTCGCCGTTGGTCAGCATCGCCCGGCGGATATTGTCATACCAGATCGATTGCCCGAGCTGGCTAAGTTCCTTCAATTTTTCTGTCATAGACTCTTCCTCTATTAGATTGTCCCACTAGTAAAACCTGAACATCTAAGTTTGGATTTAGATCTTACCTTGCCTTTGTTTCCCCGATAAATTTCGCTTACGCCGATATCTATTTTTGTGTCAGGAATAATTTGTCAATCTCAGATTATGGGGGTGATTATACTCTTCAAATTGATTTACTCTGCTGTGACCTTTGAGAAAGTCCTAACCGTGGGGTTAAATAACCACGGTGAATTTCACCGGTGAATGAAAATCGTGAGTGTCATTGACTCATACTCTGACCTCTCGGGAGGTATATTTCTTACTTATCTCCACGCTGCTATTCGTCATCAAACTTGATTAAAAAGGACAACCCCGGCAATGTATCGCCGGGGTTGTCGGTTAGATGGTTCGCTGCATGGGTGTAGGTCGATTCAGAACCCGCTACCCAGCTTTCTGGACCAGCCCTTTCAATAGATTGGTCTGCATGCGCAGTGCGCCGATGATCACGGTTAATGCCACGGTAATAGCGGTGAACAGGAATGCCATTCCAATCATCCTCAGCGGGTTGAGCCAGTAGAAATAGCTGCTTAACAAGGATAGCTGCGAGAGCAGGACTGAACCTGGCTGGGCGGGGTTGAGTTCGTTGGCAATGGAGTTATTCCAATAACCAGAGATCACACCTGCTGCCAGCACAATCCCGACAATCAAAACTATCAGCAACACCATGATACCCATCAAGGCGCTCAACTGGAACAGTTTAACTCGCTTCGGAGGAGGCGGTGTAGCCGGCCGCATTTTTTCAGGCAGCTGGCTGAAGATCACCTGGCCCATATTGCGCAGTCGCTTTGAAATTGTTCCCAGCGCCATCACAATGGCCAGTAAGCTTAAACCAAGTCCGAAGAATTTGAACTGCGGCAGCCAGGCCTCCAGCGCGTGGCTGGACAGGTTGGCGTTTACAAACGCGCTCCCGATGGTTGCCCCTTCCCGGACCGCCTTGGCGTCGGGGAAGAAAGTCGCTTGAGCTGGGCTGAGAACATACAGGCCGACCAGGAAAGCGATCAGGACGAACATCCAACCCATCACAGCGATTGCCGGGTACATGGGCATCATGCGTTCGACCATGCTGAATGGGAATGAAGATTTTTGTTCTTGCATCATATTACTCCTATTAATATTATTACGCTTTAATTAACTTCCCAACTTCACGATTATGGGGAAAGCCTGCGCCATGGCATCGCCGCGCATCTTTATCAGAGACGGGATAACCGAGAACTCCAAGGCGATTCCACAGATAAAAAATGCTACGCCCAGAAATGTGAGCGGTTCTAACCAAAGAGGTATGGATGCCAGGATGCTGATCTGGCTCAGCAGCTGTGATCCGGCCTCAGCCGCATCTCTTACACCCTTGGAATTGGCCCCAAAATAACTCACTGCTGTGGGGGTTAAGATAACTAATCCGATGATCAACGCCAGCATGATCAAGATCCAGCCTAAAATTGTCAAAATCGGGAAGATTTTCAGCTGATAGGGATTGTGAGAAGATTGACTTGCGTTCATGTTGTTCTCCTTCTAAATAGAATTGCTTTGATATCTCTTACGCCGCAACGGACTCGACGGCGGGTGCCTTTTCTTTCTGCTCGCTTGGCTTACCTTGCTTCATGCTGCTTCGGGCAACCTGGACGCCTTTCTTGAGCATCTCGGTTTGCGCCTTCAATACATATGCAATGGTTGCCA
>JAUWLJ010000047.1 GCA_030613705.1 Chloroflexota bacterium | reverse complement strand
CTAGATCAGTTTTTCGATATTAGTGGTTTCACGGGATAAGGAAAATCCTCCCAGGTGGGGGGGGATACCTTGGAGGTATTATGAATTTCATTAAAAGTTATATTGATGAACTCAAGGAGGCTTTAGACGATCTCTCTGAAGATGTAATAGAGCATGTTCTGGATATCCTGCACGTGGCAAGAATGGATAACCAGCAAGTTTTTATCCTGGGAAATGGTGGCAGTGCAGCGACTGCTTCGCACTTCGTTTGTGATTTAGGGAAGAATACCCGCGTACAAGGGGCTCCAAATTTTCGCGTGACGGGCCTGACCGATAATATAGCCTTGTTCTCAGCCTTGGCAAATGATGAAGGCTACGAGAATGTTTTTGTCGAACAGCTCGGCAACTATCTTCAGCCAAACGATGTTGTGATCGGTATATCCACAAGTGGGAATTCAGAGAATGTAATTAATGCCATCCAATTTGCCAAATCGGTTGGCGCCAAGGCGATTGGTTTCACCGGCTTCAATAGTGGTGAGCTTGGTTCATTGACAGATGTAGATTTGCACGTTTCAAGTTACAGCATTGAACATGTTGAGGATATTCATCTGGTGCTGGAGCATTTGATCACGAAAGGATTGCGTGAGAAGGCTATGGAAATGGTCATCAAGGATTCTTCCCTGGCAATTCTGGCTGACCTTACCTTAGAGGAAGAGAAATCATCCCTCAAATAAATTGTAGGGAGATCAATTTGGTATTCATTAATCCTGTTTATCAATGGTTTTATATAAACAGGGGGACTGCGGGGGTGGAAATATAAGCGGCAATACTTTCACTTGCTAGCGAATCAAATCTGATAAGGCATCTAATAAATTTTCGTAGACAAGAAAGGGGGAGATTTTGTTAGCTAATGGAAGATTTGATTGAGCCAGCCCACGACCGGTGTATACAAGAACATTCTGCCCGACTCCTGCAGTTTGTCCAGCAATGATGTCGCTGAGTGCATCACCGATCATGATCGAATTATTCAAATCTAATTGAGAAGAGGCAGCAGCTTCTAAAATCATTCCTGGCTGTGGTTTTCTGCAAGGACAGTTTTCATGCGGTGTATGGGGGCACATGAATACCCCATCGACTCTACCGCCTGCAGATTCTATTTCTTTGACCAGTCGCCTATTTATTTTATCTGCGGTGGAGTGAGAGATTATTCCTCTGCCAACAGCAGATTGATTGGTGAGCATAAAGATCTTATACTCACTCGCTTCAATTTTCTTCAGGGCTCTTACAGCTTGTGGATATATTGAAACATCGGACCAGGTTCGGACATAGTTGGGCCGGTTCTCAATAATCACACCATCCCGATCAAGAAACAGAGCTGGATTCATAAAAGTAATTATACTCAGTCGATAGAAAGTAAATTTGTTTACGGATCCGCGGGGGGGATTAGAGATCCCATATTTTCCCAGAAAGGAAACTAAAAATAGCCGGAAGGATTAAATTTCGGTCTGGCCAGTTCAATTCACCCATATGATCGATGGATTGCGTTTGTATCTGGGTCGCCAGGCATCGAGCTTCTGGCGCTATGTAGCTGAACAATCCATCTACCTTGTTTTCAGCTGGGTGCCTACCGTGATTGGGATAGGATTGCGGGGTGTCATCTACCGGGTGATCCTGAACATGGATGGATGGGCAGCCATCGAGAATAAGGTAAGATTGCTTTTTGCTAATAATATCCGTTTGGGGCATGGGGTTTATCTCGACCAAAATGTGTATTTGCATGCCTGTCCGCACGGGATCGAGATTGGTGATAATACGATCATCATGTATGGGGCAATCCTGCATGTCTACAACTTCCGTGATTTGCCGAACTCGCGCATAATAATTGGACGGGATAGCCTGGTTGGAGAGTACAGCGTGATTCGAGGACAAGGGGGAGTTGAAATTGGCGATCGGGTATATACATCTCCATTTACCCAAATTATCGCGGTCAATCATGTTTATGATGATCCAGAACTGCCTTTTATCGATCAAGGCATCACGGCGGAGGGAATTGTGATTGAGGATGATGTCTGGATAGGTTCTGGCGCAATCATCACCGATGGGGTGCGTATTGGTAAGGGAGCTGTGGTTGCTGCTGGGGCTGTCGTAACCGAGGATGTACCAGCCCACACAGTGGTCGGAGGGATACCTGCTCGACCAATCAGAGAAATAGATAACCAGCAAGAAATCAAGACAGAAAAATTAATTTACCACCTCAAGAAGGGGAGGAATTAGTGACTACGCTCTCCGTTATCATACCGGCATATAACGAGGAAGATGGGATCGCTGAGATCGCCGAGCGAGTATTGTCAGTGAAAGATGATTTACAAGAAGCTGGTGTTGCGGATTTAGAGCTGCTGGTCGTCGATGATGGCTCCGGAGATGGCACCGCGGAAGTCGCAAGCCAGATAGCCGGCGTTCGTTTGATCCGCCATGGGGTGAATAGGGGATATGGCGCTGCTTTAAAGACCGGCTTCTCAAATGCGACTGGCGATTTGATTGGCTTCTTGGATGCGGATGGAACCTATCCGCCTGAGTATTTTCCCCAGCTTTGCCGGAAAGCTATGAACGGTGGTGAGCTGGTGATTGGTTCACGAATGTCCGGTACAGACAGCAAGATGCCGCTGACGCGCCGTGTCGGCAATTATTTCTTCGCTACATTGTTAACCCTTATTGGTTGGCAGAAGGTGTCCGATTCTGCCAGCGGTATGCGAGTATTTAGGCGTAATATCCTCGAAAGGATTTATCCTCTGCCTGATGGTCTGAATTTAACGCCGGTAATGAGCACCCGCGCAGTTCATGAGGGGATCCAGATGGTAGAAGTACCGATCCCTTATGATGAGCGGGTTGGCAGCTCGAAGTTGAGCATTTTTCGTGATGGATCGCTATTCCTGCAATCAATAATTTGGACTGTCTTAACTTATAACCCTGTCCGGATTTTGGGAATCATTGGTTTGATTGGGATTTTCTTTGCGCTGTCGGTCGCCATCGCATTGGTTGTTGCTCGTGTGCGAGGTATTACTACCCTCGGACCTTGGGGTGTCTCTGCCTTATACGCAGCGATGGTGGCGGGTATCACCGGGATTACTATCTTTGCTCTAGGAAGTACTTTTAATTACCTGGTATCTCTGTTTTATAAACAACCTATTCGTCAAGGATTATTTGGACGCCCAATCTTTAATCCTTCGCTTGATCATTATTTCAGTTGGATAGGTCTTGGTGCATTAGTCGCGGGTTTATTGTTGGGTGGAATCAGCACGATTTTGGGTGTCAATGGTGGAGATATCGCCAGGCAATGGTTGTATCTATTAGGTAGTGCAATGTTTATCCTGGTCGGGGTCCAGTTGATCATATACTGGATCCTGATGAGGGTTTTGGAAGAATTGAGTCAAAGGGAAGCAATGACCAAAAAAGACATGGGCTCATATGCAAGAGAATAATTGACGGCAGCTATATAATTTATTTGTAGATGTTGCTAGGAGCTCAGGTAATGGTTCAAAGTGAAGTGGAAAGTCAAGAAAATCTAGGCACTCGCAGGATCCCAAAATTACGCATGGCGAACTTCCCCAGCGCGGATGAAATCGTGCGAGATGTGGTGTTGAACACACCGAGATCAGAGGAAGGGGTGGATATCATGCTTGTCAACCCTCCGACTCCGGATGGTGGCTTATGGATCCGAACTCAACATCGGGTTGGGCGAAGAACTCGGGAAAACATGGTATGGCCGCAGGTATCTCTTGCTCAAATGGCAGCACTTTTGCTTCCAAACTATAAGTTGAAAATTGTGGATGCCAACGCGGAGCGAATGGGTTGGGGTGAATTCTCAAAACTAATCGATAAATATCAACCGAAGTACTACCTGACTCAGGTCACTGCTCCGACGCTGGAAAACGATATGTATGGTTGTTTCCTGGCCAAATCACGTGGGGTAACAACCATCGCCTTCGGGACGCACGTCACACCCATCCCACATGAATCTATGCGACCATATCCCAGCCTGGATTATGTCCTTGTTGGAGAACCCGATTTATCTATCCGCGATTTGCTGGACCATTTGGAAGGTAAGATCCGTGATCGATCAGAGGAGATTTTGACTCTATTCGCAGAGCATGACCCATCTTACAAGCCCGCGGTCAATGAGGACGGGAGCGTGGATTTGCATGGGATAAAAGGTTTGGCGTGGAGAGATGGGGACGAGATCGTGATTAATTCCCCGCGTCCTTTCATTAAAGACTTGAACGATCTGCCGATCCCAAAACATGAACTACTTCCGCTCCAAAAATACCGCATGCCTATGATCAAGGGTCCATTCACCTTCATTGTGACCAGTCGTGGCTGCCCTGCTGGCTGTACATACTGTATCAAGCATGTATCTTACCAGTACAGCACTCGCTTGCGCTCCCCAGAGTTAATCATGGAAGAACTTTGGCAGCTGAAAAAAATGGGCATCAACACAATCCATATGTATGCCGATTTATTCACCATCAACCGGGATCAGGTGGTTGATCTTTGCCAGCGCATGATTGCAGAGGATATTGATCTAAGGTGGATGTGCAACAGCCGTGTCGATTTCGTAGACGAGGAAATGCTGCAGCTGATGGGGCAAGCCGGTTGTTGGTTGATATCATGGGGAATCGAGAGCGGTAATGAGCAAATCCTCAAACATGCCCATAAAGGTGCCAATCCAGCCAAAGCTGAGCGAGCGCTTCGTTGGGCAAAGAAAGCTGGCATCAAGAACTGGGGTTATTTCATTATTGGCTTGCCTGGTGAAACTGAAGAAACGATCCGGGAGACAATCGAATTTTCGAAGAAACTACCCCTAGATATCGCCTTATTCCATGTCGCCGCGCCATATCCTGGGACGCCTTTCTTCTTTGAGGTCGTCGAGAACGGCTGGTTCAGACCAGGAACACGCTGGGAGCAGGTTGATATGGATAAGGGCACTGTCCTTGATTATCCTGATTTATCTGCTGAGCGATTACTATACTGGCAAAAAAGAGCCTGGCGGGAATGGGCTTTTCGACCTGGTCCAATGATGACCTATATTAAAATGCTCCTGTCAGATTATTCAACCTTTAGGAGTGCGTTGAGTGTTGGAATCCAGCATCTGGCATGGCAGTCGCAGCGTGATTTTCAATCTACCGATTGATCTGTATGCAGCAGTTAGTGGACAATCGCTGGTTTGCACTGGCTGAACTTCTTATTGTTTTAGCATATGGGGCTGTTGTAACCATATGGCCGCAATTGGGGGGATGGCTGGTGGTTCTCGTCCTGCTGCCCTGCCTCATTCGCATCGTTTCAGGTCGCGTCACTTTTGAAAAATCCGCATTTATTGTTCCACTGGCGCTGATAGTTATTACAGCAGGGATAGGCGTATGGGCAGCTTACGATCAGCAGGCAGCCTGGGGAAAATTCTGGATAATCATCGGAGCAGTAGCTGTATGCATAGCTTTGGTCAACCAGCCGAGGGCGAATTTGGGGGTTATTGCTAGCCTAGTTGGGCTTATGGGGGTGATTATCGCCATCATCTTTATCCTGATTAACGAATGGAATACACAATCCAGCGACCTCGGTGTAATTAATCGAGCCGGAGGTTGGATTATGGCGAATCGCCCATCGATCGGTTCCCTATCCTTATCTCCAAACTTTGTTGGTGGTTTGTTGGCTATCCTGGTACCGATCCCATTAGCACTTGGTCTCTACAGCTGGAAAAAGGGAGATCGAGCCAAAGCGATCCTTTCACTCGCAATGGGAATGGTGGTATTAATCGGCTTGTTCCTGACCAGCTCGCGAGGTGCATGGATAGCTTTGCTTTTAAGCATGGCTGTGTGGGCGCTGTGGAAAATAAGCGTCTATTTGTCAGTGAAGATAAGAAAACCATCTCAGCTTGTTTTCATTCTCCTTGTATTATTCCTTCTCATTCCAGTCTTATGGGTGATAGGGACTTTTCCCGGTGGAGTTGTTGGGCTAGCAGATCGTCTACCGGGATCAGCCAGTGGCGAAAGTCGTTTCGACCTGGCGGTAAATACTGCTAGGCTCATCGGCGATTATCCATTCACCGGGGGAGGTCTGCGAAGTTTTCCCGGCTTATATTCCCAATACATCATGGTCACACCGTATTTCTTGTTTTCATACAGTCATAATTTATACCTGGATCTATTCTTAGAGCAAGGATTGTTAGGAGGCATTGCGATCCTGGCAGTGGTTCTTGGGGGTGCCTGGATGTTGATTAGGCAAGCAAGGGAAGCAAGAGAAGATTCATTAATAACTTATTTTGCTGAAGCGGTATTGGTTGGCATACTTATTATGCTGTTACATGGAATGGTGGATGATCCACTTTATGGGGATACAGGGACGCCTTTGCTGCTGCTCCTACCAGCGCTCGCCATAATGCTCGCTAATACTGAGAATCCAGCACTGACAATGACGGATCAGTCCCAGGGTACGGGATATTCCAGCATAGATTCTCGAATTAGGCGCATTGTTATTCCCGGCATCGTACTAATTGTCTTCTTCTCTGTGATTGCCACGTTTCAAAGGTCGTTATTCGCCATTTGGTATTCCAATCTGGGCGCAGTTGAGATGTCACGAATTGAGCTGATGAACTGGCCGATTAACAAATGGAACGACAATCCAGATGTTGCCCCACTGATCAAGGCTGAGAATCTTTTCTATACTACATTGATTTATAATCCAAACCAGCGTACTGCCCGACACCGTCTGGGTCTCGTTGCAATGCAAGAACGAGATTTCATTCGAGCCCAGTATGAATTAGAGAGAGCTTATGATATTGATCCCGAACATCGCGGGATTAGAAAAGCCTTAGGCTATACAAATGTTTGGATGGGAAATTTGAATGATGCTGCAATGATGTTGATTGGGGTCCACGAAGCGGAGTCTGAGATGGAAATTTATTCCTGGTGGTGGCGCGATAGAGAGCGCCAGGATTTATCCGCGCAGGCAACTGAGATGGCAAGGCTGCTCCACAATAATAATCTGAGCAACCTGGATGCGGGAGACGACTAAACAATGAATTTCGCACAGCATAAGGTTGGATTGATAAGACCATTGCTGTATAAACTTGGCCTTAACCTCGCATTACTTCTTGTAGTAAGCCTGGTTGGCACTTCAGCCCATGCACAATCTCGAGAAATCTGGTCTGATCCAGTCAACCTTTCAGAATCTGGCGCTGCTAACGAGCCAGTAATGGTGATCGATTCAGAAGGAGTCTTCCATGTAATTTGGCGAGATGAATTTAATGGATTGATATATGTCTCAGGTGGCGGTGCGGAATGGAGCACCCCAACTTCAGTAAACTTACCGTTCGAAGATGCGATTCCTATGTTGTTAGCAGATGAAATAGGGTATGTTCATGTTTTTTGGAGGGACAGCGAGGGGGCATTAATTTACAGTCGAGTAAGAGCCTCAGCATTTCCAAGCGCATCATCCTGGTCGTCGAGTGTGCGGATAACAGAATCGGCGCTGGATTTTGATGTGGTTAAAGATGGAAATGGGAATATCCACCTGAGCTATGTTAGACCATTGGAATCAGATGAATTCCCAGCTGGTGTGTATTACCAGCGAATGAGGAATGGTAGTACCAGTTGGTCAGCAGCGACATTGCTTTATGCCTCTCCTTATTTACGCTCGCTCGAGTTGGAGGATTCCAATGTTGATATCAGTACGAGTACAAGTGATGAGGAGGCGCGCGTGTTTGTCACCTGGGACAATCGCCCTCGCGAACGAATTTATCTGGCAAAATCTGATGACGAAGGTCAAACATGGAGTTTACCGATTGAAGTAGATAAACCTGACGAAAGTGTTGGAAATACTGGCTCCTCGAACATCATTGTTGATGCCCAGGGAGACCAGGTTTTACTGCTCTGGCAGGCAAATCGGAGTGAGTCAAGTTGTGAACAGTTCTATCAATATTCGAACGATGTTGGAAATACTTGGAGTTCGCGCCTACGCATGTTCGAGGGTTTTGTAATCTGTCCAAATGAGATTAAATTTCTGCCTATAGAAGATGGAACACTCTTGATGTTGAACGGCATTGAGGTTTTTCTTCAAGCCTGGGATGGAGAAATCTGGAGTGACCCACAACTTCAGCAACCACTTTCCGCATTTGTTGATCCAGATACACAGAGATTTGTCGAATTTGGCTGCCAGCAAGCAATAGTCTCATCGAATTTATCATTATTTGTCCTTGGTTGCGATGAAGATATTGGCAAGGATATCTGGCTCACAAAACGCCAATTACAAGACATCCCTGATTGGTTTCCAGAGGAAGCTGTTTGGAGTCCAGGATTCTCGGTGGATAAAAGCGATCGTCGGGTGGCGGCACCAGTTCTTGTTTCAGATAACTTGAATAGAATGCATGCTATCTGGAGTCAGGCTTATCCTGCAGATCCGGATGGTCTAGGAAAGATGTTGTACTACGCCCGGTGGGAGGATGGACAATGGTCGCAACCTGAAATGATCGTAACATCTCCGGATGGGAAAATTGAGCAACCTGCCGCGGCAATCAGCGCTCCAGATCAGTTGTATGTCGTTTGGAGTGGTGGAATTGACGGAGAAATATATTTCAGTTATGCAGACGCTGATCAAGCTGTTGTCTCTTCATCTTGGAGTAACCCGATACAATTGCCCTCTCCATCAATGGTTGGCAGTGCTCCAAGCATTATTGTTGACCCAAATGGTGTCATTTACGTAGCCTATGCTATCCCATTAAACGAAAACCGCGGGATCTATCTAGTCCGATCTGAAGATGAAGGACACACCTGGTCTGAACCGATTTTAGTTTTTGATGCGGGAGCTGCGGGCTGGTCTATGGTGGATAATCCGAGATTAACAATTACTGATAATAGGCATTTGCATATTCTTTGGACGCGCTCGTCATTGCCATCAGGTCAAGGTCCACTCTCTATAAATTATTCAAATTCAAACGATGGCGGCGAATCATGGTCTAATCCCCAGATAGTAGTCGAGAATCCAGTTTTCTGGAGCCAAATAGTTGGAGTCGGGGAGCAGACAGTGCAGCGCTTATGGCAAGAGGTGGGAACTAGCGGAACAACCTTGTGGCACGAAGAATCATTAGACAATGGCGAGAATTGGAACAGGATAGTGCCGGTGTCTGTATTTGGTGAAACTGAAGGCACACCGAGTTTAATCAAGGATAGTGCAGGTCGATTACATCTAATCTTAGCTGTTCGCAGTGGGCAAAAAAGCTTTGTCATCCAGCACTGGCTTTATGATGGTCAGCGATGGTCAGCTGAAAGGAATTTAGAAGTCGAATTTCCTGTTGATGCATATATAAGCTCAATTGTTGGGAGTGTTTCGGATAGGGGTGATCTTGGTGTACTTCTTGCTAATCTTCTTCGTGATGAAGATAGTAATCAGAACCAATACCAACTGATTTTCTCTAATCGGTCGATGGAGATACCAAAAGCTGTCGAGACTCCGGATCAACAAGTCACAAGCACACCCCAAATCAACGCTCCGACTGCCACGGCACAACAACTATCCAAAACTCCGGCCTCAGCAGATACTGGACCGACGAGTACACCAATAGTCTTTCCAGATGATCAAAGGAAATCTAGTAATTCGGGCTGGATAGCCATTGTGGGACCAATCGCGATAGGTTTGATCATCTTGATATTAATTCTCATAATTTTCCGTGGAATCCGAAATTGGCGATAATTAAATAAAATTCTATAAGATGATCTGAATTCCTTATAATGGTGAATAATTACCCCTGATAGGCGTTGAAACAGATTGATTTATGTAGCTCACTTAACTTGGTTAAATTCTTCATTTTATGGGGTGGTTAAGGTTTTCTTCGGTTTCAGATGCGATTCTGCGACTTACATAGATCCTAATTGCTATTGTTCCAAAGGGATAACAGTTGAAATATTCTCCTAATGTAATGAAATTATCATAGATATGGATA
>JAUWLJ010000002.1 GCA_030613705.1 Chloroflexota bacterium | reverse complement strand
CCCGCAGTTTCTCCCAGGCTTTATCGACCAATTCTTGTAAACTAACTTTGTCTTCTTCGGTAAGCAGATATACCGCTTGGGACCAAAAAGCAGCTTCCAGATTTCGGCGCAAATCTGCAAACTTCAAGAAATATTCCTGGTCAATCGTGATGGCATAAGTTAAAGATTGATTGACAGCCGGAAAAAATGAGTAAGGTAAGCGGCGCAGGCCAGTACGGGGTTTTGCCTCAATCAAGCCCAATGCACGGCCAACTTCCATTTGCTCTCGTAAGGATGAAACGCTGACTCCCAGCTGCTTGCTCAATACCTGCAAGGAGGGCAGGTGTTCACTATCCTTATCCATCTGGTAAGTTTCAGCTAGGTAATTCAGGAAATCTGATGAAAGGCTTTTGGGCATCATGGTGACAATTCTCGGTTATTTAATTTGATTAATCCAATTAATCCGATTATTCTGATGATTACCATTCTACCATGGCAACAATCAACCGTCAAGCGAAAACCAGTCGCCCGCCTGCAGTTGAACACATTGCTGGTTTTAATAGTTACTTAACCCCCCAATATCTTTCCAATCCACGAAACGGCATTTCAAATTCCTAATCAATATTGATTCACGATCTAATGTTTGTTCTCCCCCACCATTTTCAATATTCACCAGCGAATTGGTGGAAGAGTCTTAACCAATCCTCATTCCCGAGCTCTCCATATGCCGTGCCGTTACGGATAATGATCAGCTTCTTTGAAGGAGAAATATAAATATATTGGCCATGATCGCCTTCCGCTGTGAAATCAAAATCATCACCTTCACGGAAATATCCGTACCATAGATATTTGTAATAACCTCCCAGGGAATCATAAATCATTTGCCCAAACTCATCGGGATAATAAGCTGAACCATGATCACCCTGGTCAACCTGAATCGATTCCTCGATCCAAGAACTGGGAATCACTTGCTCCCCTTCCCATTCACCATTTTGTAAATACAAACGCCCGAACTTTGCATAATCAATTGCCCGCGCATTGATCCCGGCTTCCATCTTTTCAAAACCGCTCGATTCGCTATCAAGATTCATTGACCCACCAAACTCCATCCCGAGTGGATCCCAGATTTTCTCCTGCATATATTGAGTCACGGTTTTTCCAGTGGTTCGCTCCAGGATCATACCCAGCAATTGTGGGTGGTACTTATTGTATTGAAAATATTCACCCGGTGGATTTATGATTTGGGGAAACTCAAGAGCTGCTTTTCTTTGGTCTGGATAGTAAGTCGTTAAGGGATCGTCGCCGTTTAATATTGCCCAGCGCATATTTTGGTAGTCAAGTCCGGAAGCCATCATCAGCAGATGGCGGATGGTGATAGCTTCAAAACCTGGCTCTCTGGCTGCCAATTCTGGTAAATAATCAGTGATCGGGTCATCAACACTTTGGATATATCCTTCGGTGATAGCGATTCCGATCAAGGCTGAGGCAAAGGATTTTGCGACTGAAAAAGATGTCAGCAGCGAATCACGCCCCGTCTCGTTGAAGTACTTCTCGAATAGAATGGCATCATCCTGAATGACGATGAACGCCTGCGTGTTCTCCCTCTCCAAAAAAGCATCAAAATCATCCACCTGGAGCAGCCTTTCGAAATGCCCGGCGACACGCTCCTCAGCTGGTGCATCGTTAAAGTAGAAGGCTGTTGGAGCAGCGACCAACTCGCGTGAGGGGAAGTTATTTAGATAATCACCTACGTCGGATTCCTGCCAGATTAACACCCGGCGCACGTATTCATAAGGGTAGACCAAAATGGCAACTAACAGAATCAAAGCTACAATTCCAACCAAAATGCCGATCAGCCAGGCAATAATTTTCAGAAATTTGGACATTTCATCATCACCCAATCACTTGCCACCATTTATTAAACGTCTGAATATAGAAATCGGACTGAAAAATTGATGTTTCACGCCAACAGGATGGCTAAGCCATCAATCGCCGAATGACAATCTTCAAAAGGATTTAATCTCGAGAAAACAATTGTATTCTTAGAAATTGTAACTCGAAGCAGGGTTCAATCCAGAAATTCAACCACAGCCGAAGCCATCAAAGCCGCGGCGCGCGGTAAGGCGCTTTCGTCAAAATCAAATTTCGGGTGATGGTGGGCTGCATCCAGGCCGCTTTCATGGTTGGCCGAGCCTACGAAGAAATAGCAGCCGGGGATGTCTTCCATCATATATGCCATGTCTTCCGAGCCCATCGTGCGTTCCTGGTTATCGATCGTAGAATCTGGAAACACTCTGGCCGCCACCTCTTGAACTCGTCTTGCCATCTCGGGGTCATTAACGACCGCTGGTGTCACACGCCTTAACTCCACTTCTGCCCGACAGCTCAGCGCCTCTGCGATGCCGGTGGTGATTGTTTCAAAACGTTCTAAGACCAGCTTGCGTATTTCTGGATTATATGAGCGGATAGTGCCCTTCAACTCGACAGTCTCTGGGATTACATTGAAAGCCTCTCCCCCAGTCATGCTGGTGACTGTCACAACCGCTGACTCGAGTGGGTCTACATTACGAGCCACAATATTCTGCAGGGCGGAAATCACTTGAGCGCCTGCCACAACCGGATCAATTGCCAGGTATGGAGAGGCGCTATGTCCACCACGCCCAACGATCTTGACCGTAAACCGGTCTGAGGCCGACATTGTAGGTCCAGGGGTGACACCTATCCAACCAACAGGTTTGCCGTTCCACAGGTGAAGGGATAGGCTTAGATCAGGTCTGGGATTTTCTAAAACCCCATCCGCAACCATCGCCTCCGCGCCGCCGAGACCTTCCTCCGCAGGCTGGAAGACGAATTTAACCGTCCCCGCCAATTCCTCTTTACGAGCATCCAGCATGCGGGCCACTGCCAAACCCGCAGCAGTATGTCCATCGTGACCGCAAGCGTGCATGATACCCGGCGTTTGGGAAGCATATTCAGCACCCGTCTCTTCTTGGATTGGAAGTGCATCCATATCGAAGCGCACCAGCACGACTGGTTCCTGACTGCCACCCTCCAGTGTTGCCACAACACCTGTTTTCCCCACACCTGTACTCACTTCAAGACCTAGATCGGTCAATTCACGGGCTACGATCCCAGCTGTGCGCACCTCTTGAAATCCTAGTTCAGGATGGCGGTGAAAATCTCTGCGCAAATCGCGAGTGTATTCGAACAATTCCTGTGCCTCACTTAGAAAATCGATCACGATGCCTCCATAGATTCTAACAATTAGGGTCCCCTTGGGTGGATATTGGAGAATTATTTTATAATTCCCGATATATTCAAACCTGACCAGGAAATATGTATTTGTTTATCTTCAGGGAATCGATTGTAAATCAAATTTCCACTTTAAGCGAGTACTATCCTCATAAAATATTCTTCAAAACGTGGGTTTTCTGAGTTGCTGTCGGGTGTATGCCGCGTGCGCAAGCGTTCTTCTAACTGTTCAGGATCTCTAATCTGGCTCTTGTGTTCAGAGAGTGCCCGGAGCTTCAATTGCCAATGTTCCGTCACATCCAAGGAAACATTAGCTTTCTGTGGTAAGGAGATCCACACTTCGCGAACAACGTGCGGTTCAAGATTCTCATCTCGCCACAATTCGATGAAACTCAAATGGTCACGCGCGGCAGGAAACACTGCATCCAGGGTTGCCTGGCCCGCGGCCCGGTGGTCCGGATGGTTGAGATAGGTCTCCCGCACATACAGATTGGTTGGGTCGCAGGTTACCAGCACATCGGGTTGTTCTTGTCTGATCACCCGGGTGATCTCCTTCCGCAATTCCAGATTGGGCACAAGATACCCATCCGGGTAATCCAGAAAACGAACCTGGTGCACACCCAACACAGCCGCCGCAGCCATCTGTTCACTCTGGCGTTGGATACACAAAGCATCCGGAGTAAAAGTTCGATCTGAAGTACCTTTATCCCCACATGTCAACAAACAATAGGAGATCTGGTGCCCGGCAAGGACCCACCGGGCGATAGTACCTCCACAAAAAAACTCTGGATCATCCGGGTGTGCCAGGATCACCAGGATGCGCTGCGGGGAATTCCAGTTGTCAGGTGTCTCAGCCTCGTTCAAGTTACTCCCTTGCCACAATTACATTCACCGTTTTCGTGTTTGTCACAAGGCTCTGCGGATTTTCTTCGTAATTCTTCCATTTCGTCCCATGGCTGAATATCGAGACGCCCAAATTCCTCTCTTCCCACCCCCTCTACTTCAACGAGCACGGAGTCCTTGAGAGGATAGATGTCGACAACCTTCCCTTCTCCCTGAGGGGTGATTACCCGTTTATTACGTTTAGGCAGCACCTTGCGTGCCTCTATATACTGCTGGTACTCATAAATCAGGCAGCAGCGTAAGCGGCCACACATACCGGTGATCTCAGAAGGCGTCAAAGAGATACCTTGTTCCTTGGCCATCTTGATCGAGATGGGGCTGAACTCGGTCAAGAAAATCGAGCAGCAGCGCGATTCCATTCCGCATGCTCCCATCCCGCCAATAATTTTCGCGACATCGCGCGGTCCAATCTGGCGCATTTCAACTCTTGAGCGTTGATAGGTACGTTGGATCGCCTTTTTCAAGGATTTTAGATCAACTCTTTCTTCAGTCTCAGTGCTGTATAAGAAGGAGAGCCGTTTTCCATCAAAAGTGAATTCCGCTGATACGATCTTTACCCCCACGATCTTCATTTCAGCCGCTTTAGCGCGGCAGTTGATCATCGCTTCTACAGCTTTACGCTGCCAGATCTGGCGCAGCAAGAGGTCACGTGGTGTGGCTTTGCGCTTGATCGGCTTCCATGAACCATGGGGCGGTAAGGAGGGTTCATCCAATATTTGAACCACCTCTCCTAATTGCTTTCCCCGGCTGGTCTCAACGACAGCAAAGTCCCCGGTGCGAAGGTCGTTGAACTTCCTGGCATCAAAATGATAAATTTTCCCCACCTTCTGGAAACGAACGCCAACGACCAAATGTTTTGTCTGGCTCATAATCATCCGACCATCGTGATGGGAACAAAATCGTTATTTTGCATCGCCGCTACGCTGACTTTGGCAGCCACATCCATGGCGATAGCATTCAATGCCTGGGCAACTGGGGAATCAGGATCGCTCACTGTGATAGGGACGCCTTGATCGCCGCTTACTCGCACTGCTGGATCCATAGGGATGGCACCAATAAATGGAACTCCACTTTCTTGAGCCAGTCTTTCTCCACCTCCCTCACCGAATATATCCATCCGGGTTCCATCAGGCAGTTCCAAGTAGCTCATATTCTCAACTACTCCAAAGATCGGAACATTCATTTGGCGGAACATCTCCAGACCTCGTCTGGCATCATCCAGCGAAACCTGCTGCGGTAAGGTTATGATCACCCCCCCGCTTAATGGCATCGATTGCGCCAGGCTTAAGCCGGCATCTCCCGTACCAGGTGGAAGGTCGACAATCAGGTAATCCAGCTCCCCCCAGTCAACATCACTCAGAAACTGGCGGATCGCAGAGTGAAGCATCGGCCCGCGCCAGATCAAGGGTTGATCAGCTTTCACCATGAAACCGATCGACATCAATTTCACGCCATGAGCTTCAGCTGGTTTTAATTTATCTTCACCAGCAGGTGGTAAGTGGTCCACACCCATCATGGTAGGGATATTTGGTCCATATATGTCTGCATCCAGCAGACCTACGCGGGCGCCAGATTTGGCTAATACAACTGCCAGATTCACGGCCAAGGTGCTCTTACCCACACCACCCTTCCCGGAGGCGACCGCGATTGCATTGCGGATCGGCAATTCCAAGAGGCCGCGCTGCCTGCCATCAGAGGGCACATTGGCATCCATTTTGATTGCCACAGTTTTTACACCTGGAATTGAGACAACAGCTTCACGCGCCTCACGCTCGATCTGCGATCGCAGCGGGCAGGCTGGCGTTGTCAACACCACTGTAAAACCAACTTCTTCTCCATCAATACTAACATCGCGAATCATGTTCAGGCTGACCAGGTCATTGTGCAGCTCGGGTTCCTGGACCTTGCTCAACGCATCCATGACTGCTTGTTCACTTACAATATTTACATTTACCATTCCAATTTTCCTTATCTAATCTACCGTTGAAAATTCACAAATTATTATAATTGAGACTCGCTGTCTCTGTTATTACTTACCACTCTTTGATCGCTTTTCTCTGGCTGCTTTTTTGGCAGCTTTTGCAGCTTCAGCTTCGGCTCGTGCAGCTTCCTCCCGGGCATAATTTGTGGGTCGAATCGATGCGTAATACGAAACCGGCCGTGAGAGCCGCTCCTTATTAAAGATATTTTTCTCGAGGCGATTATATACCGATATCTCGTAATCGTGATCCATCTTGATCGCATCAAATGGGCAGAATTCAGCACACAAGCCGCAGTTCATGCAAATGTCTATATCGATGTAAAACTCTTCAGGTTCGGGAACCGGTCTGCCTGTGTCTGGATCACTGGTCCGTTCGATCCAGATACACTGGGGTGGGCAGACCTTAGCGCAAATACCGCACGAAGTGCACCGATCTTGTGTTTCCCCATCTTCATTTACTTCGTAAATCAGGAATGGAATAAAGCGAAATTCCTCCGGCACTGGCAATCTCTCTTCCGGGTATTGCACAGTAAAGATGCCAGATGTATCAAAGCTCTTTCGACTATCAATCCCTTCTGCAGTGTAATAGCGGTGTTTTCCGCGCGATAACCAGCGGATATCTTCCAGATAGGTGTCCATGAAGTGTTTAATTGTGACACCCAAACCCTTCAGAAGTCCTTTACCATACATATCAGCCATAATCAAACTCCGTTGTGGATACCTAGTCAGGAGTACGAAATCACCTGGAGACTAACGATCCGTTTCACCTAGCACTATGTCAATTGAGCCCAAGATAGAGACTACATCGGCAATCTTATAATTCTTACACATCACATCCAGGGCAGATAAGTTAATGAAGGATGGCGCCCGCACGTGATAACGCCAGGGATTTGGTTTACCATTGGAAACAACGTAGAAACCCAACTCGCCTTTGGGGCCCTCGACTCGACCATACGCCTCTCCGGCGGGTACACGAACCTGGTACTGAGGTTTTCCTTCCTGGATCGGTCCATCAGGTATATCCTGGATCACCTGCTCCAATATGCGAATGCTCTGGCGAATTTCATCCAGACGAATCAAGTATCGATCGTAAATATCGCCATGGTAGCGCACCGCGACGTCGAACTCAAAACGGTCATAAATTCCATATGGGTCAGCCCGACGCACATCATATGGGACGCCTGATGCTCGCAATACAGGTCCGACTGCTGAATGGGCAATCGCCTCTTCGGCAGTCAGTACACCAATGCCCATTGTCCGAGCGCGGACGATCTCGTTGTCGGTCAGGAAAGTATCCAGATCGTCCACTTGTCCAGATAATCTATGCAGCACCAGATTCTTTACCTGCTCAAATACACCTTCTGGCAAATCACGTGCCACGCCCGCAAAACGGTAATAATTACACATCATCCGCGAGCCGCTAACCGCTTCGAAGATGTCCAGGATCAACTCCCGTTCTTTAAAAGCGTACAGCAATGGGGTAAAGAATGCCCCCAGATCATTCAGCAGGAAACCAATGGCCGTCAGATGGTTGACGATGCGGGTTAATTCTGCCATCATCACCCGGATGTACTCAGCCCGTTCCGGTGGTTTCACCCCCATCAGCTTCTCAACCGCTAAAACGTACCCAAAGTTATTGCTCATCGAGTTGAAGTAATCCAACCGATCGGTGAACGGTATGTTCATTAAGTAGGTGTTGCGTTCCCCAATCTTCTCATGGTTGCGGTGCAGATAGCCCATGACAGGTTCGAGAGCGACAACCGTCTCTCCTTCCAGGCGAACCACCATTCTGAAGACACCATGTGTTGATGGGTGCTGTGGACCCAGGTTCACGATGATCTGGTCGTTGCTCAAGGCAGTCTCGCTCACCGCATGATCAAGCCTACCCACACCAGCATATACGGCTGTCTCGTTTGCTGGTGTCCATTGCTCAGGATCAAAACCTCCTGGATAATCCACATTCTTATTGAAGGGATTACTATCTTCCGCCCGGATCACTTCCCCACCTGGCCAGCGGCTCTTAAATGGCTTGCCATCGCCTTCGTAAAACGGTTCCCGCCAATCTTTCCGCAGCGGATGTCCTTCGAATCCTTCCCACAGCAAGACTCGCTTCAGATTGGGGTGATCCTCAAAGCGGATACCCATCAAATCCCATGCTTCTCGTTCTTGCAAATTTGCTCCTGGAAAGACTGGAGTGAGTGATGGTACTACCGGATCATCGCGATCCACCTGAACTTTATAGAATAACCCAGGCCCTCCGGTTGTCTGGTAAGCGTGATAGACCACTTCCATCCGATCCTCCGGCAAATAATCCACACCGGTTACTGAGGACAAGAAGTCATAGCCAAATTCATCCCGCAAAACGGAGGCAAACTCAACTAGCTTCTCGGTTGGGACTATAAATCCTTCATACCCCTTACGATCATCCCGGCTGATCTCCGGAAAACGTTCTTCTAATTCAGTTTTCTCTTCAACAAGGACTTCTTCGCTCATTTCTTCACTCCAATTTAGGCTTCTTCTGCCGCGGGGACCTGTTGATCCTCAGCCAGCTTCTCGGTGCCATATTGTTTAATCAATGCATAATCGCGGGGATCCATCAGATCGGGTCCCAACAAAGGTATTGGGATCGGTTCAACAGGATCTTTGCTGTACCAACGCACATTCTTGATCGATTGCTTATCGATTTTCTTCTGCAGGGTAATCAGTCCGTGGATTAAAGCCTGGGGAGTTGGAGGGCAACCGGGGACATAAACATCAACTGGGATAAACTTGTCAACGCCATCTACAACACTGTAGCCCTCTTTAAATGGGCCGCCTCCAGAGGCGCAGGCACCCATCGCCAAAACATACTTCGGTTCGGGCATCTGGTTGTACAGACGTACAATCTGCGGGATCATCTTCTTGGTCACCGTCCCCGACACGATCATCAAATCGCTCTGGCGAGGGCTGGGTCGCATCACTTCCATCCCAAATCGGGAGAAATCATAGCGACTTGTTGCGGCGCAGATCATTTCGATTCCGCAGCAGGCCAGTCCAAACATCATTGGCCAAATTGAATTTCGCCGGCTCCAATTATAAATTTTATCCAGCGCAGTGATCGTTACCTGGCCTTCCATTTCGGGAGGGATATCGTACCCAGGGATATTTACTTCTTCTGTCATCACCAAGCTACCTCCTCATACCATTCTTGATAAATTCCTGCCAATATTGCATCATTTGCCAGCTCAGGATCATCCACAAAACCAGGTAAATCCAAGGTCCAGTGAAAGATCATCATCAATGAAACGTCTTCTAGATTTATATCTGCATGTGACAATAATAATTCCTGGGCTATGGCGTAGGAATCTTCCCAGGTCAAGGTGTTCTCTTCTGACTTCACAATGGCTAATTATACCGGATAAATTATGCCTGTCAAAGCTTGATTAACGCTAATTATTATTTGCGTTAATAACAATTAAAGGTATAATCGGGCACATGGAGGATTTGCCACCAGTGAGATTAACCAAGAAATTTTTCCAGAGCAAGCCACTGTGAAATCCACCCGCCAGCGACTGCTGGACTTAATCAGAAATAAACCTGGCGCAACAGCAGCTGAACTCAGCCGCGCCTTGCAAGTCACCCAGGCGAATGTACGCCACCATCTTTCCCATATGATTGAGGAAGGGTTGGTAATCACCACTGGTCAGGACCGCAGAGGTCGCCGGGGGCGTCCAGCCCGGCGATTCAGTCTAATGGCTTTGGCTCTACAGGACAATTTCGATTTACTTTCCAGTGCCCTGCTGACCACTTCTCTCGAGGATCTCCCACCAGATGCAGAAGCAAGATATCTGCAGCGTGTTGCCAGCCATTTAGCAGGCGAAGTTTCCCCGCGCGGCCCCCTAGCCCAACGTCTTGTTCAAGCAACCGAGCAGCTCAACACTCTCGGTTACCAGGCTCGCTGGGAGGCGCATGCGGATGCGCCGAGGATGTTTTTCGAGCATTGTCCTTTCGCAGATCTCCGTCCCGAACACCCCGAATTATGCCGGCTGGACACTTACCTGGTCGAAATCCTTGTTGGTGATTCCGTAACCCAGATCGAATCCAAAGCTCACCTGGCCGACGGGTTTTGCGTGTTTTTAATCGGAAAGATTATCTCCTCATCAGAAACATCTTGATCCTGTTCTTCTCGAAGACAAAACAAGAATAATTTCGTGGATGGTTGTGTATCGATAGCATTAGATGATTTTTTTTGCCCAACAATGCGCTTCGATTGTTCCCGGCTCCGAATTCGCAACAATGCACACCGGGAAGGATACTGAGCAGAGCAGAAAGTAGTCGAAGTATATCTTTTCGATAATTAGCTCAATCCCGTGATGGACTGCCACGCTTTGACTGCACTCGCTTCGTCTGCGCCCAGCGCAGGTCGTGCCGCCCTGTGGGCTTAAGGCAACGGAAAAATTTTATTCGGAATGGAAATGGTGTTCTAAATATATTTTTAATTATGAACTTGGGTTTATGCTTCTAACCATCCCCCATACTCGATTACTTACTTCTCCTTGGCTGCTTTCTCTAACAAATAAAATCCCCTCTCGACCAAGGGGCCGCCCCGCTCTGAATCGAGTTCCCCTGCCTCCAGCAACCGCAGCAGTGAGCCTCGCACTCCGCTTGCCTGGTGTGCCCAATATGAATCAGCAGACAGCCGCTCCAGCCGTGCGATTAACATTCTGACCAAGTCCTGTTTATGATCCACTATCATCTCACATCATTTAATTTGAGATTAATTCTATCCCATTTAAACAAAACGGCCCTGCAAAGGTTAGTCACCCTCACAAGGCAATGAAGTGCAGAATTAATAATCAATCTATCTGAAGATCAACCTATCTTTCATCTCCTTCCACTGGGACGGTTTGGCGTTGTTGGAACAAAGTCCGCAAATGAAGGTTGGTGCCCAGTGCGCCCCAAATTCCAAGGACAATCAGCGGGATCACCTGCAGGATATGCACCATGATCGCGTAGGCTGTCATCAGAGCCGGGTCGAGTCCAGCAATTAAGGATAGGGCTCCCACGATGGTCGCCTGGTACAAACCCGGCGTACCTGGTGCCGATGGGGGGGCAACAGCCAGAGTCAACAGGGTGATCGCCACCATCTGCTCTACCGGGAGATGGATATTCAGACCCAGTAACACCAGATAAGCAAAGACGAAAAAAGCGGCCCAGATTCCAAACGACATAAACCAGCCATATGTCAGCTGCTTAGGACCACCGGCCATTCGCAATCCATCTACCAGGTCTGAAAGTACATTCTCAACCCGCCGTTGATCAAGCCTTGGAAAACGAGTGAGTTGGATTTGTATCCACGACACAATGCTTTCAGCATTACGGATGATCAATATCATCAATACCAAGAAAACTAGAATTAGACCCCCATTGACCAGCATGGAACTAGTTTTAAAGGCAATAACATAACCAGTCAATAGTGCGATCAGGAACGCCAGAACACGCATGACTTGTTCCAAGGAACGCTCAACCAGCATGCCTGAGGTAGCACCAGGTATCGACATACCTGAACCACCGCCGGTGATCAAAACTCTCACAGCAATTTCCGGGATGGGGGTTAAACTGTTAACCAGGTTGGAAATATTAACTGAGTGAAACGATGAAAAAAACCCAGGTCTGTTTCCCAACAAGTATCGCCAACGTACAGCTAACAGCACATAGGCGACCAAAAGTGCTCCAATCGCGGCCGCCAAGAGACGCCAATCAGCCTGACGCAGCTGCTCGATTACTTGGTCCAGATCAACCAACCAAAAAAAGAGCCCTCCGATAATCAGCGTCACTACTAATGCTAATAGAATACGTTTCTTCAAAATTCTTCCTTCACCATGGAATCATCTTCCATAGAGTTTCTTAATATTAGCTGCTGATTATAAGCCTTTCTTGTGAATATGATCAATTCCTAACAGTTTCTAACACAGTTTTCATGTTGGATTATAAGCCGGTGTGCACATTCCACACCTCGAGGCAGGCATACATAGATCTTTATTCAACTGTCACCGATTTGGCTAAATTTCGAGGTTGGTCCACATCCAGGCCTCGCAATGCGGCGATATGATATGCGAGGATCTGCAAGGGGATCACTGTGGTAACTGGACTTAGCATCCAAGGAGTAGGCGGCACCCAGAGAACATGATCAGCGAGAGCTGAGATCACGTCGTCTCCCTCTGTCGCCACTGCAACCACAATCCCACCACGAGCTTTAGCTTGCTCGATCTGGCTGAACATTTTCTCATACCAGGGATCGCGAGGTGCAATCACGACAATGGGCATATTCTCATCGATCAATGCGATCGGACCGTGTTTCATCTCACCTGCCGGATAGCCTTCAGCATGGATATATGAAATCTCCTTCAGTTTCAAAGCCCCCTCGTAGGCCGTGGGCATATTGATTCCTCGTCCTAAATAGAGACAGTGCGAGAAATCCTTCAAAGCCCAAGCCACTTCCTCAACTTCCGGTTCCAAGTCGAGGCATCGACTGACCAAATCAGGAACCAATCGCAAATCAGCCACCAACTCACGTCGATTGCTCTCATTCAAGCTGCCGCGTAAGTCTGCCAATAATACTGCCAGCATATAAAGATCCACCAACGGTGCTGTATAAGCCTTCGTTGAAGCTACTCCGATCTCAGGACCGGTTTGCATTGATATATATCCATCTGAGATCCGCATGGCTTGCGAACCGATTACGTTAACGATTGACCACAAGGTTGCCTTCTTTTGCCTGGCTTCTTCCATTGCGGCCAGAGTATCCGCTGTTTCACCTGATTGGCTGATTGCCAGCACCGCTGTATTCTCATCCAGAATCGGATCTCTGTAGCGGAACTCCGAGGCGATGTCCATCTCTACTGGCACACGCGCAATACGCTCAATAAGCGTTTTACCGACCATACCAGCGTGGGAAGCAGTCCCACAAGCTGTGATGAAGACCTTGTTTATCCGCTGGGCCAGCTCTGGAGTCAGGTTGAGCTGCGGCAAATATATGCGTCCAGCATCGAAATCTACCCTCCCACCGATGGTATCTGTCAATGAGCGGACCTGTTCGTGGATTTCTTTGTGCATAAAATGGCGGTATTCACCCTTTTCGGCTGCTACAGGGTCCCAGGCAACAGTGTGTTCATCGAAGACCACCGGTTTTCCATCTAATGTCATTACTGCTAATCCATCTCGTTTCACAACACCTATTTGTCCTGATTCAAGAAACACCATTTGGCGAGAATGCTCTAAGATAGCTGGCATATCCGAGGCAACAAACATCTCTCCCTGACCAATCCCGATTACAACACCCCCCGCGTTCCCGATCCGTGCGGTCACGATCTTATCTGTTTCTTTTGTCGAAAGGAGAACGATCCCGTGCGCACCTTTCAGATGGGAAAAAGCTCTTTGTGCTGCCTCAACAAAACTCATCTCCAGAGAAAGGTAACGGTCCACAAGCTGCACTATCACCTCAGTATCCGTATCAGATTTGAACTCCACCCCCTCTGCGCTCAGTTCTTCACGAAGCTCTATGTAATTTTCAACAATTCCGTTATGAGCCAGCACCACAGTACCACTTGCGCCCAAATGAGGATGGGCATTTCTGGCACTCGGCTCTCCATGGGTCGCCCAGCGTGTGTGTCCGATACCAATTTGGCCGTGTAGAGGGACTTCATTCACCAGTTCAACCAGG
This sequence comes from Chloroflexota bacterium, assembly GCA_030613705.1. Lineage (GTDB taxonomy): Bacteria > Chloroflexota > Anaerolineae > Anaerolineales > UBA4823 > PFL25. The sequence goes on along the minus strand of JAUWLJ010000002.1, from coordinate 6,056 downwards.
CGGTCTAATTTGCCTGCATCCCGACGAACCTCAATTTTTCCCCCTTCTATAACAGCGATTCCAGCAGAGTCATAACCCCTGTACTCTAAGCGTCTTAACCCGTTTAGAATGATCGGTGTAGCATCCTTGGGTCCGATATAACCTACGATTCCACACATAAGATACCCTCCAAAAACATTCTGTTTGGGTGCCGCTGCCTGAATGGATGGCATTGGTTGTGGCTGTGATGCTTGGCTATACGCAACACCCTCATGTCAATAGGTTTTCTGTCACTCCCTGCAGTTTTGTCCGTCCGATCACTCGCCCGGCTTTGTTGCAAGGTTCTTAGTTGGAGGGATAGGCATTGGACTGTGACCTGCCCAGAGGGCTTCCGCTGATCATTCGATTTTCTCCCAGAACTCTGATATTCTTTCTGGGATTAACCCAGCCTTGCGACCGGGAACCCACATCCTCGTCAACTCATTCAATGGTTTCACTCTGATATTGATGCTGTTTGTTCATTATTATTGAACATCAAATCAATATCACATAGTGGTTCCCACATCCTGAGTCCATGCGCTGGTCTTCCCTCGATTTATTTCCTTTTAACTTCGCTGATCTAGACACCTCCTTGTAAGATAGACTTTGGGGTGACCATTATACAATGATTCGGGCAAAAAGTTGGTGAAATCCATCACCAACCAATAAAAACACTGTGGATTGACCTAGAACTAGGGTACTATCTGTTCAATGGTATAATCGTGCTGATTTTGCAGGTGTGTGAGGAGCTCGATTTAAACCAGGGATAAAATTGGCACCTACAAATCCATTCGCAAAGGAGCCCCAATTTGGCTTTCAACCCACTTAACTGGCTACTGGGGTTTTTTTCACTCGATATTGGCATAGACTTAGGCACCGCCAACACTCTGGTGAGTGTGCGCGGCAAAGGCATCGTGATCAGAGAGCCTTCCTGGGTTGCCATTGATAAGCGATCTCGCGAGCCTAAAGCCATTGGCGCGGAAGCCAAAGAGATGGTCGGGAGGACTCCGGCAAATATCATTGCAGTGCGTCCCCTCAGAGATGGCGTGATCTCTGATTTCGAGATCACTGAAGCGATGCTGGAATATTTCATCGGAAAAGCACACCAGCAAAGCATTGTGCCTGTCCCTCGTCCCCGGGTAATCGTCGGTATCCCCTCTGGAGTCACCGAAGTAGAAAAACGAGCTGTTTATGATGCGGCTATGTCAGCTGGTGCGCGCGAGGTTGGATTAATTGAAGAACCAGTCGCAGCTGCCTTAGGAGCGGGATTACCGGTATCAGAGATCCGTGGCAGCATGATCGTCGATATTGGCGGCGGCACCACTGAAGTAGCTGCCCTCTCCATGGGTGGGGTTGTCATCTCAAGATCTTTACGTGTCGCCGGTGATGAGATGGACGAGGACATCGTCCAATATATGCGTAACAAATACAACCTGTTAATCGGAGAACGGATGGCAGAACAGTCCAAAATCACGATTGGTTCTGCTTACCACTTGCCTGAGGAGACGACCCTAACTTTACGCGGACGAAATTTGGTCACCGGGTTGCCCGAAGCCGTTGAAGTGTCATCAGTGGAAATCCGGGAAGCGATCTCGGGTTCTGTCTTGACCGTCATCGATACCATAAAAGATGCCCTGGATGAATGTCCTCCAGAGATCGTCGCCGACCTGATGGAATCTGGAGTTACACTCGCTGGAGGTGGATCGTTACTGCGCGGCCTAGATCGTCGATTAAGCGACGAACTTCATGTCCGGGTTTGGGTAGCAGAAGATCCCATGACTTGTGTGGTTCGCGGAGCCAGCATGATTTTGGAAGATTACGAACATCTGGCACAGTTTTTAGTAGGGTTAGAGCGCGGCAGCACACACCACGACTAACCCAAATTCTGAATGAATTTACCTCGTTCTTTTCAAACAGCCGCTCTGGCGATTTTGGTCGTTGGTATCCTCCTGCTGGCGTTAGGTGGATATCTTACTCCTATTTCCCGAGTTGCTTTATCCCCCTTCATCTCAACCCAAACCTGGTTGGCAAGCCGTTATCTCGCCATCCGTGATTTTATGACTGCCCCGCGAGATGTCGTTCGATTAGCCCAGATTAATGACCAGTTGGAAGCTGAAGTTTCCCGTCTGCAATCACAGATCATCGAGCTTCAACAACAGAATTCCGAACTGCAAGTTCTGTCTGCCTTGTTGGATTTCGCCCGAACACATTCCGAAAACGAGTACATTACTGCCGCGGTGATCGGTCGTGATATCAGCCCTTTCTTGCACTACGTAATTATCAACCGCGGTTCTGATGATGGTTTGCGACGTGGGATGCCAATAGTCTCCTCCCAGGGTTTGGTAGGACGGGTAGCTGCGGTCACCGCAGATGGAGCCCGCGTCCAGCTGATTACCGATCCCGATACCGCAATAAATGTCCGTATTCAACCTACAGGAGCCGAAGGATTGCTCCAAGGTTCCATCACCGGCGATATTTCCGTAGAAGCTATTTCCCAGGATGCCAATATTCAAACCGGAGACCTTGTCCTAACCTCAGGCTTGGGTGGTAATTTTCCCCCAGATATGTTAATCGGGCAGGTCAGCGGTGTGCGCCAAAGACCAGTCGAACTCTTTCAGACCGCAACTGTGGAATCCGTTGTAGATTTCTCCCAACTCGAGATCGTGCTGGTGATCGTCAACTTTAGACCAGTAAATATTGCTCCGCTCATCCCCACACCTGGCACTCCTTAAAGTGATGGGGTCAGGAATCATTAGAATCCGGTGAATGCACACTTTGATAAATTCATGATGGTGTAGAATGGCTATCTTCCTGGCAATTCCGATCCTGGCCTTGATGGTGATCGTCCAATCAGCTGTTTTCAGCCAAGTTCACTTGCTGCATGGGACAGTCGATCTGGTCCTGTTAATCGTCGTTGCCTGGGCGGTTCAGGTTAGAGTAACAACTGCCTGGCATTGGGGTATCATCGCTGGCTTGTTGACCAGTTTGGCAACCGCTGTCCCAGCCCTGGCGATAATCCCCGCCTATGTTTTGATCACTGGCGTGGCGATATACTTGCGGCGGATATTCTGGCAACGACCACTGTTAGCAATGATCACGGCAACTGTGTTTGCAACGCTGATCATCCACACAATCTCGGTTGCTGCTTTATTGATAAATGGCACACCGATCCCTTTGATCGAGGCATTTTACCTGATCACTATCCCCAGCGCCCTGCTCAATTTGCTGCTCGCAGTGCCTGTTTATGCTTTGATCGGCGATTTAGCCAACTGGTTGTATCCGGAAGCAATTGAAATTTGACCCAACCATCATTGTGGATAAATTAATTCTGGCAGCTGTAAATTACTGGTATAAATGACACAGGTGTTGCAAATATTATATGAACAGTAATGCGAATCTCACGAACAACGTGCAGCTCTGGCGGATAATCGTATTTGGAATCGCCATCATCGCTGTTTTTCTGATCTACTTGGGACGTTTATTCACCTTACAGATTCTTGAAAGCCCTGAATGGATCGCCCAGGCAGAAGAAAACCGAATCAGTGAGATCAACCTGCCTACACAACGTGGGATTATCTTTGACCGGAATGATTACATCTTAGCGCGAAATATACCGTCTTATAATGTTGTCATTATTCCATCTGATCTCCCTGACGACTTAGGGGCAATCCAGGAGATCTTCCGCCAGCTTTCCGAGCTGGTCAATGTGCCCATCAACTTAGGCTCCTTGGAAGACCTTTATGTCCCTTGCCGATCTGAACATGGCATCGCCCAAATTGTAGAATATGGTGAGACCACTGCCCCCTACGCTCCAGTCAGAATCAAATGCAATATCGACCGCACAACTGCAATGATTATTAAGGAAGAGGCGGTAGATTTACCTGGCGTAGATATCGAGATTGAATCAGTCAGGGATTATCCCACTGGATCTCTCACAGCTGATATTATTGGTTTCCTTGGCCCAATTTCTGCGGATGAAGAAGAATATTATCGCCAGCGAAATTTTATCCCTAACCGCGACAAAGTCGGATACGCAGGGTGTGAGCGATATTTCCAAATTATCTTAAGTGGACATAATGGCGAACGATTGGTCGAAGTCGATGTCGGAGGGCAAGTACTTCGCGATATAGTCCCCCCTGTTAATCCCACACCTGGTTTTAATCTGCATTTAACGATTGATTCACGCTTACAGAGCGCCGCCGAATCGATATTGGTACGAGAACTCGACGAATGGAACGCTTATTTCGGCGAGATGCGCATGAATAGTGGTGTGGTAATCGCCTTAAACCCCAAAACCGGAGAGGTTCTGGCGATGGTTTCTTATCCAAGCTATGAGAATAACCGCATGGCAAGGATAATCCCTCAATACTATTTCGAGCAGCTCTCGGAAGACCCTCGCAATCCGATGCTCAATCATGCGGTAGGAGACGAGCTGCCGGCCGGATCTGTATTCAAACTGGTCACCGCAGTGGGGGCTCTCAATGAAGGGGTTGTCACACCGGAACAGATAATTAAAGCACCACCCAAGATTGTTATCGAAGAAAAATTTTCAGCGAATGAACTAAATCCGCGCTCCCGTGAGTTTGTCGATTGGAACGATGCCGGTTTTGGGGAAATTGACTTCGTCAATGGTCTGGCTAATTCCAGCAATGTCTACTTCTACAAGCTAGGAGGTGGTTTCGAGGATGAAATTCCTGAAGGCTTGGGTATCTGTCGGTTAGGCACTTATGCGCGCGCACTCGGTTACGGCAATTTCCCTGGAATCGAATTACCTTTGGTAGAAGATGGTCTCATCCCCGATCCGACCTGGAAGCGCATCAACCAGGGAGAAAATTGGTCTAGTGGAGATACTTATATTGCCAGTGTGGGCCAGGGATTTATCATCGCCACGCCGCTCCAGGTATTGCTCTCTGCATCAACTATCGCCAATGATGGTGAATTAATGCGCCCAACTATTCTGCGAGAAATTCTGGATAGTGATGGCAATATCATTAAGTCTTTCGTACCAGATCCGGTTTGGGACATCACCCGTGACCCCGTGATCGATATATTCGACGATCCGAGCAGCCCCGGGGGATGCGAAAGCAAGCTCACCGGCGAAAAGAAAACCGTGGAACCCTGGGTGATTGAAAAGGTTCAAGAAGGTATGCGCCAGGCGGTCCTGATTGGCACCCTGGCTGATGAATTCGAAAATGTCAATATCTCAGTCGCTGGTAAAACCGGAACGGCTGAGTATTGCGACAAGTATACAAATGAGAAGAATTTGTGCATCCCCGGGAACTGGCCAACTCACGCCTGGACCACTGCCTATGCCCCGTACGATGACCCTGAAATCGCGGTGATTGCTTTTGTCTATAATGGTGGTGAAGGGGCAACGGTTGCAGGGCCGATTGTACGCCAGTTTTTAGAGGCTTATTTCGAGATAAAAGCTGGGGATACCGCTGCTCAAAATCCCTAAGAGTTCATGCTATAATCAATTCTAATTTCATTTTGGGTTCGGATAATCATTAAATTCGCCTGGTCCGACCTCAGCCTGATAAAACTATGGACGATCACGCCAAGGTGCAAATCAAGGGCATCCGCGAAGGGTTGTTGATCACTGTTTGCGATGATGATTGGCCCGAAGCGAAAGCCGCATTACAGGAGCAAATCAAGGAGCAATCCGAATTTCTGCGGGGTGGAAGACTGATCTTGGATGTTGGGAACCATGTCATCCATGCCGCCGAATTAGGACAGCTGCGGGATATGCTCACCGATGATGGGCTCGCTCTGTGGGCGGTCCTCAGCAACTCCCAAGTCACTCAACAAAATGCGCAATTACTTGGACTGGCAACAAGGATTAATAAACCCAGCCCAGAGCGAACCATCCACACAATTGATACTGCCCTGACCGGTGAGGAAGCCGTGCTTGTGCGCCGCACTTTACGTTCTGGATACAGTATCCAGCATTTCGGACATGTGGTCGTTATAGGTGATGTAAATCCTGGAAGCGAGATTGTTGCGGGAGGGGATATTGGGGTATGGGGCCGCCTGAGGGG
>JAUWLJ010000090.1 GCA_030613705.1 Chloroflexota bacterium | reverse complement strand
TGAAATCATCCGTGATTTCGGATAGTATAGGTGATTGGTAGGTTTCAAAGATACCCTCTTCAAGTGCCCGGCTGAGGAAGGTGTTGTCCACTCCATAAAATACATCTGCCAAAGGTTTATCTTTTGCCAGGATTGCTTTATTTACCGCAGTGCCGGTATCGCCAGATTTGAGAAATTGAACCTCGAAACCGTTCTCATCTTGAAATTTATTCAATAGTTCCTCAGAGATTGAGAATGAGTCGTGAGTCATAACGGTCAGTATTTGTTCCTCGAGTGTTTTTGTTCCTGTGAGTGTTCCACAAGCTGAAATAAGAAATATCACACCAAGAAACAATGATTTTGGTTTGAATAGGTAATCTCGCATGGTCTTACTCCTCGTCTTCTGCTGCCAGGATATCCCTGTGCACCAGTAGCAATTTTCCAATCCCAATCTCAATCCTGGCTGATTTTTCTAACAGTTCGTTCGAAACGCTGATTGTGTTTCCGAGAGTTAATTCTGCATTCTTTAGCGGCCAGCGTAATCCTTGGGTGGAAACTTCTGTCACCACCGCAGAAAATGGGATCAGCGAAACGATATCTCCAGGGTTTCCTTGCAGTGAGATTGTGCCGTGGTCACGCATCATGTATGCAGTATCCGGAGCACTTGAAATTACCAGGGACAAGTCTTTCCAATCATCTCTGGTTAGCAGCATCAAGTTTGCGAAGCTTTGATCCAATCTCCCGCCGAGAACACCAAAGAAGAGAACTTCCCGCACTCCACTTTGGACAGCATAGCTAAGTGCCAGTTCTAAATCGGTTTGATTTTTGTCCCGCGGGTATACGATTAATTGAGTGTCCCGAGTCCTCAAATCATTGAGTAATGTAGGAGATATTGAATCCATATCTCCAATTACAGTAGCGGGTCTGAGACCCAGCTCATGTAAATGCTGGGCTCCACCATCCACTGCAATTAATAGATCATCTTCTCGTAAACTTTGGAGAGAGATGGAAGATTTATTGAAGTTACCGTTGGCAAAAATAACTGCTCGCAAAAGAAAGCCCTCCTTCGGGTGGGAGGAGGGCTTTGATCTGTTATGAGTCTGCATTCCCTCCGCCGGCATTACCCGGGTCAGGTTCGTGGGTCGAGAGCAAACCGCTCTCCTCTCAGTCTGGTATCACCAGACTCCCCAAGCAATATATGAATTTAATTAGAGTATAAGCTGGCTCGATCTGGATGTCAAGAAAATATTACCGAAAATATTACCGCACCCGCCTTTTCCAAATTGGTTTGATTTCTAGCTGGCGGGGATCTTCTCCAGGAGATAGTCTCATAAAGTCAGTCAGCAATCGGTTGAACTTACTCGGTTCATCGAGCATTGGGTAATGTCCTGAAGCGCTGAATTTAAGAAATTGAGCTTGTTCAGGAAGATAATTCAATTGCTCACTTGTTGGCTTGCTGATCGCTTGATCGTGCTCACCGTGGATCCATATTGAGGAGACAGGTGCGCGGTTGATTAACTGGTGCCAATTCACCTCTTGATATTGATCAAATGCTGTAGTTATGGCTCGAGGATCAGTTTTTTTCGCATCCTCTCGAGATTCAGTATTCGGTTGATTACCACCCAGCAGCCAATCAGCTGCATCCGCTGGAGAAAGTGTTTGTAGTCGAGGGTTGGCGCTCTTGGTTCCCATTGGAAAACTGACGACCATCAACCTCTCGACTGATTTTGGGTGATCAGCGGCATAGTAGATAGCGATAATTCCGCCTAATCCATGTCCCACCAGAGTAAAATTGTCTACTCCCATTTGTTGAACGAAACCATTGAGAAGAGAAACTTGTTGCTCGAGTGAATACCGGGACGAGATCTTGTTCGAGGCTCCATACCCCCAAAAATCGATCGCGTAAGCTCGAAAACGGGTTGATGCAAATTGCATGCTTGGTATCCAATATCGCCAAGATCCTATCCAGCTGTGCAAAAAGATCACGGGTTCTCCATGACCTAAAACTTCATAATGAATGATAGCGTTATCTTGGATTATGGCGCTCATGATTTGAATTATTATCCCTACCAACTTAATGAATAACTCGTTGTTGTGCGGAATTAAAATCCACTTTTTACCGCTTCACTGGCAAGGATTTCCTCCAATCTTTTCAAAAGATGATCGGGAGCAAAAGGTTTAAGAATATAATCAATCGCTCCAGTATCAAATCCTGTTTTGATCTCAGCTTCTTGACCTTTCGCAGAAAGAAAAACTACAGGAATGTGGTGGGTATCACGATCGGCTTTTACATGGGTGCATACTTCATAACCCGACATACGGGGCATACGCACATCCAATAAGACGAGATCGGGCAGTTCTTTGCGAGCCATCTCCAAAGCATCTTCACCATTTGAAGTTGGAATCACATCATATCCCCCAAATTGTAAAGTGAAGGTGATCAGTTCCAAAATATCTTGTTCATCTTCAGCGATTAATATTTTCGGCATAATCCTTACTCATTCTGATCGCCTGCCGTGAAATGTCATAAACCGGTAAGGTGAATGAAAATGTGCTCCCCTCACCTTCAATTCCGCTGCTTTGGACCCAAATCCGACCGTGATGCATGTTTATCAGCTTTGCAACTATGCTCAATCCCAACCCAGTTCCAGCAGTTGCGATAACCATATGGTTTTCCCCGCGGTAGAAACGATCGAATATTCGTTCTTGTTCCTTGGGGGGAATTCCAACTCCATCGTCCTTTATATCTACCTGAATTTCTTCTCCATGATGGTGAGCCTTTAATTTGACCATTCCATTAGATGGCGTGTAATGAAAAGCATTTCCTAGCAGATTAATTAGAATTTGACGGATTCTTTCTGGGTCGCCCTTGATGCGTGGTAAATCCGGCGGCAGCTCAATATTAAATCGCATGGTTTTATTTTCAACAACTGTGAGACGGTTGATCTCTTCTATCACCTCATCGATCAGCTCACGCAGATCAAGCGGCTCGAATGTTAGATTCACCTGCCCAGCTTCGATCCGTGATAAATCCAACAGGTCATTGACTAAGATCGTCAGTCGTTCGGTGTTTTGTTGAACAACGCTCAAAAATCGCATCTGCTGTTCGTTAAGATCACCTGCAACACCCATAAGCATAATATCCACGTAACCTTTGATGGAGGTCATTGGAGTTCGCAATTCATGACTCACCGTAGCGACAAATTCTGATTTCAGCCGGTCTACTTCAATAAGGTGGGTAATATCCCGAAATACCGAGACTGTGCCATAAAACTCGTTGTTGTTCATGACTGGAGCAAGATTGACAGATAGAACGTTACCGTTATCTAAACTCACCTGTTCTGAAAAGGTGTTCTTGGGATTGAAAGATTGTGGACCTTGCATCCAGGTATTTATTGTGTCCATCCAAGCCTGCGCAACGCCGCTGAATAAACCAGAAAAATGTTCTATCGAGCGACCAATCACTTCTGCGCGCTTTAATTCAAGTATTCTCTCTGCGGATTGGTTGAATAATGTGATCTCACCATGTTGATCTGTAACGAGCACTCCATCTGCGATTGCTTCGAGGATGGATCGAGATCGACTTGTCTCAACCCTTTGATTATTCAATAGCGCCCTCAACTCCTCTTTTTGATCACGAGTCAAGTGATAAAGCTCCGCATTTTTTATCGCAACAGCCATCTGATTGGCAGCAGCTTGGATTAAATCGAGCTGTTCTTCCGAGAATTTCCTCACTTCAGGATAGTAGAGGAGCAGGACACCTAATAATTGATCGCCGATGATGATTGGTGCACCGATAGCGCTGCGGTGGTGGTACCAACTATTTGGGAGTTGAATCCAGCGATTATCTTCTAAAACATCGTCAATTAAGACTGACTGACGATTGGATAAAATCCAACCAACCAGGCCCTGATTGATATTCAATGCTGATGGCATTCCGCCAGGGGGTAATGGATTTGAATAACCTACTGTTGCCAGATGGCGTAATTTTTTGTTGCCCGGCTGTAATACCATGCAGGTGGCGTGACTGGCACCGATCACTTCGTTTAGAACTTCCAATGTGCGGTGGAGGATGCGCTCAAAATCCAGACTAGAAGATAATTCTGTCATGATGCGCAGCAAGGTCTCAGTGCGCTGGTGCTCCAATCTGAGTTGCTGTGTTCTATCCTGGACTCTTTTCTCAAGCTCCTGAGTCAGTACCATAGAATTGTGACCGTTATCTTTGACTCCAAAATTATTGCCGATGGACTCATCCTTTTCTACAGAATGTGATTCCTTAAACCTGACAGGTTGGCTCTGGTGTGGAGTTGAACTCGCAGTTCTCGCCGATCCGAGATCTTCTAAATCAAGCCCCCGAAAAGAAACCAGCATGGCCTCGTTGGAATTATTGGGGATTGCATATGATTTTCCTTCAAGCAAGCGATCTCCCAGGTTGAAGCGAGCTTTCCCTTCCCGTGTACATAAAGCAAAGAAGGATTCATTGGGTTGAATATCTTCCGCGATGACCTCCAGGTTAGGTTTTTCTCCATTCAAACCGAACATGTCTCTGACTGTAGGATTAGAGTAGGTGATTACGCCACCCGGTTTAACCAGGAAATATGCATCAGAATGATTTGGCAGGTGGATAGGGATTTTTGGGGGAAATTTGTTCCTCTCTTTTCGTGTAGATTTTGCCACAAATCCAATAAGCTGGGATACCAAAACGTAACCTAATAATCCCGATAAAAGCAGTACTGCGCTGAAGCTTAATGGGGTCAAATCAATCATCGATTAGGCTTTTTGCCGACGTCGGGCATCTGCTGCCAGCTCGGTGATCTCACGGATGTCGGTGAACTCGTGTTCAGTGGGGGAAACAATACCAATGCTGATCGATATTACCGGACTTTGTTCAGTTACTTCACCTGCTCCCGAGTACTGGATATATCCTTTTTGACGATCAAGGTAGTTGTAGTGGGTTAATATCTCCTCAGAGAATCGTTCGATTACATTCTCCCTGATTGCAGTAGAGCATTCCTCGGTAGTGATGATTACAAAATGGTCATTTCCAGTATGCCCAACAAAGTCATTGATTGTGCCGAACTCGTCGATAACTTCACCGATCAATATCGCTGTAAATCTGAGAATATTATCGCTGGCGACAAAACCGTAGGCTTCCTTAAATGCGTCAAAATGGCTGAGACGGATGTCGATTAACGCCCAGCCTTCTTTGTTGATAATCTGGCGAAGTTGATCCTCAATCAGGTGACCTGAAGGCAAATTGGTGTGAGGTTCAGTCAGGCTTTCCCTTTCTGAACGGGCGATAGCGTTGTAAACTCGCAATCTCAATTCTTCGATATCAAACGGCTTGGTGATGTAATCGTCTGCGCCCAACTCTAATCCCTGCAGCTTATCGCTGCGTTCATCTTTCTGTGTTAGGAAGATGACTGGGATATGACTGGTACGTGTATAGGTCCGGAGAGTTCTGCATACCTCGTACCCGTCGATATCAGGCAGCATAATGTCCAACACAATTAGATGAGGAAGTCTCTGCCGGGTTTTCTCCAATGCCTCGGAGCCGCGTGAAGCAATATCGACTTCATAATGAAGTCCCCCGAAATAGATTTCCAGCATATTGGCGATGTCGATGTCATCTTCCACGATTAGCAGTCGAGATTTTGGCATATCCGCCTCCATGTAAATACTAATGAATACAGATTCTTTATACTTATCTTAAATCTTCAATATTTTGGACAATATCCTCAGAAATGAATTTCCAGGATTGGGATTGGGTAATTCCGTTCCTTGGATAGAGACGAGCATGAAGTCCAGCGAATGAAAGACGGTGATGATCGCTTTCTTCATAATAAATATCCTTGTCGATCACGCGGCGATCCCGCGAAGCGAACAGCACAACGTCTGATTCGATTGTTCTTGCCGGGAATACAATCAGCCCAGAACCTAAGCGACAATTATGACCTACGCAGCCTCCAAGAATCGGCCTATTGGCAACCGCCAGCTCACCCCTCCCATCTCTCGCACGAATTGGGGTCGGTAATAAATTAAAATCGGTAAAGGATGAACCTGCGCCAATGAAAGAATTCCGCCCCACAACAACCATTTGCAGACATGTGTTTTGGGCAACCATGCTGTTGTCCATGAAAGTGCTCATGAACAGTGATGCGCGGAAAGGTAAAAATGATCCATCCCCAATAACTGACAACATCAATTGACAATCTTGTGAAATATTAACATTATCGCCAATTATGCAATTCTCGATCACTGCACCTGCATTGATCGTTACATTATCGCCTATCGTAGTCGGACCATGGATAATTGCCCGGGGATCGATCGTGCAATTCCGTCCTATCTTGACCAGTTCAGAGCATTCTAATACCTGCTTTCCTTCATAGAGAGCTTTACTCAAGATGCGTAATTTATAGAATGGATCTCTTTTCAGTTGTTCTTCAAAACGAAGTCCACGTTTGAAAAGACCAAAAACTACATCCGCGACAAATATATGCACCCATGAGTCAATAGCGAGCATACTGCGCATTGGAACTTGGAAGACCAAATCCTCGTGACCGAATGAAATATAGGGTGGGACGTGATAATAGCCGACTTCGTGTGACATCATATCGATGATCACAGGTTCTGCTTCCTCTACATATCCGTTTGGAAAATACCAAAAATCAACCAAATAAATATCCCCATGGGAGATGTATGAGCTCGAGAGTGGTAAGGCGTGTTCTCGAAACGCTGGATCATTGGTGGAAAAAGCTGCCCGACAAGGTTTCTTGCTTTTCTGTGCGGCGACAAGAAATGATTTTACAAATGCGGCATCAAAATACAAATTATCCCGGTATACAAGACATGGCTCTTCAAATCGGGGAATGGGTGTCCCCATGGGAATCTCCACTTCCTGGTCTGTATAGGGAGACAATACATCACGTTGAATCAACCAAAGAGGTTTATTTTGGATGCGCAGATCGCGAGCACGTTCGTTGAAAGGTGATAAGTAGCGTGGGTCTTGGATAATTATTTTTAGCATCTCGGATACACCGGTAATTTCAATGTCTTACGAATAATCTTCGCATTAATAGCTATCCAGATATTCTTTCAGGATTGTCTTGAATTGATGCGGTTCATCTAACATGATGAAATGACCTGCGCGCCTAAACCTTTCGATCCTGACACGCTGCAGATTTGCATCTAATAAATTCCTCTGATTGGGATTCACTATCACATCTCTATCACCATACATTCCCATCACTGGTTGGTAGATAGGAGCCAAGTGGGGAGTTAAATCAGTCTGTCGGAGAGAAGATATGCTCAATAAAAAGGATTCTAGGGTCACTTGGCTTAGATCATGGTGGATCATTGCTGGCCATTGTCTCTCACGGGTGATTATTGGTGCCGCCAGGCGGATACCAATCTTGAGTGCATCCATCATCCGATAAACTAATTTGGCAATGGTGCGGATACTGGCGAGTTTCAATAATACTGATAAAGATGAACCTTCAATAGGCGAGCCGATAACAACAATTTTACTAACTCTTTGAGGATGATGGATGGCAACAGAGAGGCTTACAGTTCCACCCATTGAGTGACCAACAAGCGGAGCATGCTTAATCCCCAGTTGTTCCATGAAATCGTTTACTAATATAACAAAATCAGGAACAGTGAACGATTCTCGTTTCTTATCTGATTCACCGAATCCCCAAAAATCTATTGCATATGTGCGATAG